>PLTD01000069.1 GCA_003165335.1 Rhodospirillales bacterium
GTGGCAAGGGGGGTGGGTAATTGCAGTTGAGGTGCTCCCCGTGTCTGGCTGATCTCTAAGCCGCGACCGCCGAGACGGCGGCACACGGTGATTTCACGCTGTAGGTTTCGCCTGTGAACATCAGCTTCCAGGCAATGCGCGCCGTCTTGTTGGCCAGCGCCACGGCGGCCAATTTCGGCGGTTTGCGCTTGAGCAGCTCGACGATCCACGGCTCTGCACGTCCGCCGCGTCGAACATGTTGGATCACAGCGGTGGCCCCTGACACCAACACGCTGCGCAAAGCCTCGTCGCCGGCCCGGGTGATGACGCCAAGCCTGACCTTGCCGGCGGTGGAATGATCCCTCGGCGTCAAGCCGATCCAGGCTGCGAACTGCCGCCCCGATCGGAACAGCTTGGGCGCCGGGGTCTTCATCTGCAGCAAGGCTGCGCCGATTGGGCCGACGCCGGGGATCTTGGCGAGGCGCCGGCTGCATTCATTGGTCTTGTGCCAGGCCGCGAGCTTGGCGTCGACCGCGTCGATCTGCGCCTGCAGCTGCTGATATTCTTCGGCCTGGGCCGCGAACAGCTCTCGCGCCAGGGCTGGCAGGCTGTCGTCGGCTCGGATGCGCTCGAGCAGCGGACCCAGGTGTGCCATTCCTTTGGCCGCGGTCAGGCCGAACTCGGCCGCATAACCGCGGAGCGCGTTCGACAGTTGCGTGCGATTGCGGATCAGCCGATCGCGGACCCCGACCAGCATCAGCGCCGCTTGCTGCTCCGCCGTCTTCACCGGAACGAACCGCATCGTCGGCCGGCTCATCGCCTCGCAGAGCGCTTCGGCGTCGGCCGCATCGTTCTTGCCGCGCTTGACGTAGGGCTTGGACAGTTGCGGCGGGATCAGCTTCACCTCATGCCCAAACGATTGCAGCAGCCGCGCCCAATGGTGCGAGCTGCCGCAGGCCTCGATCGCGATCACCGTCGGCGGCAGCTTCTGATAAAAAGCGATCATCTCCTTGCGACGCAGCTTCTTGCGCAAAACCACCTTCTCGCCGGCGTCTAAACCATGAAGCTGAAAAACATGCTTTGAAGAATCCATGCCAATGCGGCTAATCTGTTCCACGGACGGTCTCCTTTGTTTGAGATCTGAAACGACTCATTCTGGCACAATCGATGCCGTCGGGGGCCGTCCACACCAACAAAAGACTTTCGTAAGCTCGTAGGCACTACGGAAATTCATCCTGGCCTCATCATTTTGCCGTCGATAGACCGCGAAGGAACTTGGAAACTGCTTTGTAACGCGATCTCATTTCTAGAAAATCTCGGCGAACCAATGGACGTTTTGGTGAACCATGTGCTCGAAGTAGATAAAGGCGGTCACATCGTGTTTCTGCCGTGACCATGAATTTGGAACGAACGGCGGCTCCTTCGACGACATTACCCACCAAAGTTATAATGTCGCGTTCAGATCCTGCGTGCCTCCAATAGCTCGGGTGGCTGTGGGAGCCGGCTCGACGGCCACTAACTCATTCTTGAAAAATTGTTCAGTCAGGAAATGGTGGGTGCAGTAGGATTCGAACCTACGGCCCGCTGATTAAGAGTCAGCTGCTCTACCAACTGAGCTATGCACCCGCGCAAGGCCGTCTCATATAGGGGAGACCGCCGGTTCTGTCGAGACCCCCACCCGGCACCGACCCATCGCGAAATAGCTTCCAGCCGCGCCCGCTTCGTCTACTATGTCGTTGAGGACTTTCTGGGAGGGATAATGGCCGCGGAGCCGTTTCGGAACTGCGACGAAAATAATGTGCCCTGCCGATTGGCACGGCAAGTTGGTCATCAGTCGTTTTTCACCTCACGGATCCACTTATTCTTTTGATGTTGTTCCCGAGAAAATCCCGGCTGCTAATATTTTGGCTGGTTGCGCCCCTTATCCTGGCCGCCGGGCGGGCGATATCCGCGGACGCGGTTAGCGATGCGGTGCCGCAGACGATCCGCAAGCTTGACCTCCAGGTGACCCTGCCCCACTCGCCCGAAGACGAGCAGGCCACTTCGTGGGAGCTGCCGATTCCGCTCGAGGCCTTTTGGGTACTGGCGGCGTTCGGGGCGGCCGTCCTGATCTATATTCTGCGCGACACCCTGCCGGGATGGCGGGCGCGCGACGAACAAGGCTGGCACATGGCCGGCGGCGGGCCGTCCCCTGCCGGCGCCGCTGCCGTTGGGCTCGGCGATGCCGACGAACTGGCATCCCAGGGACGCTTCGTCGATGCCATGCATCTTCTGCTGCTGTTCAGCCTGGCCGAAATACGCCGAAGGTCAAAACTCGATTTCGCCGATTCGCTGACCAGCCGCGAAATCGTGCGCCGAGCCAAGCTGCCAGATGACGGGACCAGCGCCTTGCGCGGGATCGTGACGCGGGTTGAGCTCAGTTATTTTGGGGATTATCCGGCATCGCAAGCAGACTATGATTCGTGCCGCGCGCGATACGAGGTACTGGCAGACGTCCTTGCGCGGTCGCCTAACTGATGGCGAGCGAACCCTTATTCGCGCGCCGCACGCTCGTGATTTGGACCGCTGCCGCGGTCGTCGCATTTGGAATTTCACTGTTCTTTCTGGGCAGGCCGGATGCTATCGACCCGGCGGGACACACCGTCGAATCCCGCTCCGCTCTTGGCTATGCAGGAATCGCCGACATCTTGGGGCAATTCGGCGCGCCGGTGATTGCCAGCCACTCGCGGTCGCGGGACCGCCTGGGCGATGGCGGCGTCCTCGTCCTGGCCGAACCTCGACTAGGTCCCCAGACCTTCGATCGGGCGCGTAAGCTGCTGGGCGCGGACGCGGTTCTGTTGATCCTGCCAAAATGGGACGGCGTGCCCAGCACCAGTCATCCCGGTTGGATTCAGGAGGCGGACATCACCAACCCCTATGTGCCGGAATTCGTCTTGAGCCTGGCCGCATCCGACGCAACGGTCGTGCGCGGTCCACCGGCCACATCGTGGGACCGCAATACCGTCGGCATCAGCCCTGAGATTTCCGCGCCGATGCAGTTCATCCGTTCTGACAAGATCAAACCCCTGGTTGCCAGCGGCGATCACATTCTGGTCGGCGAGGTCGAGCGGCGCGGGCGGCGGATCGTTGTGGTCGCCGACCCGGACCTTTTAGCCAACGCCGGACTGGCGAAGCCGGTCAACGCGGCCTTCGCGCTGGCGCTGATCGGCCGGTTGCGCACCGGCAGCGGACCGGTCGTGTTCGATGAAGCACTTGCCGCGAACGGTGGATCAGGCCCGAACATCCTCAAATATTTGTTTCGCTTCCCACTACTGGCCGCGCTTGTACCGGGATTGGTCGCACTGGTGCTGCTGCTATGGTCCGCGATTCCGCGCTTTGGCGCAGCCGAGCCTCAGCCGCCGGCCCTCGAATCTGGCAAACGAGGCCTTATCCGCAATGTCGGGTCGCTGATGATCTTCGCCGGCAATCGTGCTCTGATCGTCCGGCGACTGGTCGACGCGACGGTTCACGACGTTGCAACGCGGCTTCACGCCCCTTCGCAGCTCAAGGATCGAGACCTCGCCGCCTGGCTCGGGCGGGTCGGCGCCGCACGCGGCGTCGGGGTCGATTTCGCAGACATCGCCCTACGGGCCGAAGCCTCCGGCGCCGACCGCGCCGCTTTAGTGGTCTTGGCGCTCGACATCAACCGCTGGAAACAGGAAATGATCGATGGACCTCGATGAAATCAGGCAAACCGCCGAAAACCTGCGCAGGGAAGTACGCAAGGCAATCGTCGGTCAGGACGAAGTCGTGGAGCTTATGCTCACCAGCCTTCTGGTCGGCGGGCATATCTTGCTGGAGGGCGTTCCGGGAACGGCCAAGACTTTGCTTGCCCGATCATTCGCCGCGGGCATGGCGCTCCATTTCGGCCGTATCCAGTTCACGCCCGACCTGATGCCGGGCGACATCCTCGGCACCAACCTGTTCAATTTCCAGACCAACAGCTTCGTGCTCTCCAGGGGGCCGATCTTCACGCAGCTTTTGCTCGCCGATGAGATCAATCGCGCTCCGCCCAAGACGCAGGCCGCTCTGCTTCAGTCTATGAACGAACGAACGGTCACCATCGACGGGGCCGACCTCGCGCTCGGCGAGGAATTCATGGTCGTGGCAACGCAAAACCCGATCGAGCAGCAAGGCACCTATCCCTTGCCAGAAGCGCAGCTCGACCGTTTTCTCTTCAAGATTATCCTGGATTACCCTACCCGCGACGAAGAACGCGAGATACTGGCGAGGCACGGGCACAGTTCGGCCATGCCGCGGCTGGAAGATTTCGCACTCGAAAAGGTCGTGGCCGCGGGCATCCTGCCGGTGATGCGCCAGACTATCGCTGGCATCCGCCTGTCCGACACGCTGATCGACTATATCGTGGATGTGATACGCGGAACGCGGGAGCACCGCTCTTTCGAAGTCGGAGGATCTCCGCGCGCCGGCAACATGCTGGCGGCGGCGGTCCGTGCCTATGCCGTGCTCCAGGGCCGTGACTTCGTCATTCCCGACGACGTCAAGACGCTGGCCCCTCCGGTCCTGCGTCACCGGGTCATGCTGTCGCCCAGCGCTGAAATCGAGGGGCTCAACTCAGACAGGATCATCGCTGAAATTCTGGATCGTACGGCGGCGCCCAGGTGATCAAGCCGACACGCATTGCGGTCGCGATCTTCACAGCGGGCATACCGCTGTCGCTGCTGCTCGCGATCGAGGTGCCGCAGTTCTCGATTCTTGGTTTCACTTTCAGCGCGATCTTCCTGGTGGTCTTCGCAGCCGACGTACTGATGGCGACGAAGGCGCGCGGATTGCCAGTCAGATCGATACTGCCCGAGAGGCTCTATATTGGTGACCGGTCGCAAATCACCGGCACGGTTGTCGGCGCCGGGCTCTCGCGGCCGCTTCGCCTCCAGCTATTGGCTGAACAAGAGGGTTATATGGACCCCGCCGCACCTGTTGAGGTTACGGTTCAGCCGGGCTCTGGAGCGGGTTTCGCGCTACCTCTGGTTCCACGCCGCCGCGGACGGATCGAAATCGTCCGGCTGTGGCTCCGCTGGCGCGGACCGTTCGCCCTCGCCGAGGTCACCCGCCGTGTCCCTGTAGGTCGAACGATCGACGTTCTGGCCAATGTCAAAGGCGTACAGAGCGCCGCGCTGCAGTTCTACGCGAACGAAGCGGTACTCGGACTGAAGGTGCAGCGTGAAAAGGGCATCGGCACAGAATTCGAGGCCCTTTGCGAATTCCTGCCAGGTATGGACAGCCGCTTCATCGACTGGAAGCATTCGGCGCGGCACCGCAAGCTGCTGTCGCGGGAGTTCGGTGTCGAGCGCAACCATCAGATCGTGATGGGTTTCGACACCGGCTATCTGATGCGCGAACCCGTAGAGGGGCTCGCCAAGCTTGATCACGCAATCAACGCCGGACTGCTGCTTGCCTGGATCTCACTCAATGGCGGCGACCTTGTCGGCGTCTATGGCTTCGATGCCGCAATCCGCCATTACCTGAAGCCCATCCGCACTCTCTCCGCCTTTCCCCGCATCCAAGAGGCTGTTGCGCAACTGGACTATCGGGCGGAGGAGACAAACTTCACGCTCGCGCTCGCCGAACTCAACGTCCGCCTCCGGCGCCGCGCGCTGGTGATCTTGTTCACCGACTTCGTCGATACCGTAACCGCCGAGCTCCTGATCGAGGGCCTCCAGCGAATCGCCAACCGCCACGTCGTGCTGTTTGTATCTCTGCGCGATTCGATCTTGACCGATATGACGGACCGGCCGCCTGAGGGATTTGAGGATGTGGCCGACGCGGTCATCGCCTATGATCTGCTACGCGACCGGCGGATCGTTCTGGAGCGTTTGGAGCGGTTGGGTATTCACTGCCTCGATATCGCACCGAAAACGCTGCCCGCGGGGCTGATCAACCGCTACCTGTCAATCAAGCAGCGGGGGCTGATATGACCGATGCAACGGTTGAGCCCACCACGCAGCACCTGACCCTCAAGAGCGCACAGTTCCGCAAGGCGCGGGAGGAAAACTGGCGTGAGCTCGAGTCTCTGGTCGCGCGAGCCGAAAAACGAGGTGTGACCGCGCTGGATGGGGATGACCTCGAACGGTTGCCGTCTCTGTACCGTGCGACCCTTTCGTCCCTATCCGTCGCACGTAGTATCGCGCTCGACCGCAACCTGCTTGTCTATCTGGAGTCGCTATCGCTCCGCGCCTATCTCATCGTCTATGGGCCGCGCGTACGGCAAGGCCGCGCGATAGTCCGCTATTTTACCCGCGACCTGCCGGTGGCAGTTCGGAACGCACGCTGGCATTTCCTTATCGCCCTTGTGGCGCTCCTCTGCGGCATCGCCGCCGGCTTTCTGTTGGTAAAGGCGGATGAGGACTGGTTCGGAGCCTTCGTTCCGGCCGCGTTGGCTGGCGACCGCGGCCCGGATAGCACCGCCACGGACTTGCAACGCGACGAACTCTTCGCACCCTGGCCAGGCTTGGTGGACGCCTTCGGCCTTATGGCGAATTTCCTGTTCAGCCATAACACGCTGGTCGGCATCCTGATCTTCAGCCTCGGTATCGCCGCGGGCGTTCCCAGCCTTTTGCTGCTCCTCTATCAGGGCGCGACTCTGGGCGCATTCATCGCGCTGCATGACAACCGCGGTCTGCTAGTCGAATTCCTCGGCTGGTTGTCGGTGCACGGCGTCACCGAGTTGGGGGCGATTCTGCTGTTCGGCGCGGCGGGGTTGCTATTGGCCGAACCGGTACTGTTCCCTGCCCGGGCGCCCCGCCTGGAAAGCCTTGCCGCCGAGGGACAGACCGCTGCAAAAATCGCGATCGGTGCGGCCCTGATGCTGTTCGTGGCGGGAATTCTGGAGGGCGGATTTCGTCAGCTTGTCCAGCCGACGGAATGGCGCTTCGCCATCGGCGGGACGACCGCCGTTCTTTGGCTCGCCTATTTCACCCTGGCAGGGCGCCGCGGATGACCGCCGAAGCATCGCGCCACGCCCAGGCTTCGGATTTCCTCGAAGGACGCGCCTCCCGCCGCCGCAGGCTCACCATCACGACGCCCGAAGGCGTGGCGCTGTTCCTGAATCTGGCCGATTTCGGGGAACGCGCCGCGGCATTTGCGATCGACTTGTTCTTCTGGATGCTAGCGACCGTCGTCTTCTATTTGTTTGTCGTGTTTGTTATCCTTGGCGCGGCCAAACTGACCGACGATGTCGGCGTAACGATCGCGCTGTCGATCATGCTGTTTCTCGGCTTCCTGGTCCGGAACCTCTACTTCATTCATTTTGAACTCGCCTGGCAGGGGCTGACTCCGGGCAAGCGGATCGTCGGCATCAAAGTCGTGGACCGGCGCGGCGGCCCCCTGCAGCCGATGGCCATCGTCGCGCGCAACCTTACGCGTGAACTGGAAGCCTTTATTCCGCTCGGCCTCCTGATGGCGCCCGGCACAGGCGCCACGGCGTGGGAGCGGCTGTCGCTGCTCGCCTGGATGCTGCTGTTCTCGCTGCTGCCCCTGTTCAACAGCCAGCGTCTGCGCGCAGGCGATCTGATCGGCGGAACCGCTGTTATCGCCCTGCCGCGCCGCATCTTACTGGGCGACCTGACCGAGGCGGTGTCTGCCAGCTACACGTTCCAGGAACGGCATCTACGCGCCTATGGCGCCTTCGAACTGCAAATCCTCGAAGACCTGTTGAGGAGGCCCAGCACTCCTGATTCGCAGAGTCTGCGACGGGAGGTCCGCGACAAAATCCGCACTAAGATCGGCTGGACAGAACCGGTCGCCGACGAGGCAACCGACAGTTTCCTAAGGAATTTCTATGCCGCGCAGCGCGAGCACCTGGAGCGCGAGCAACTCTACGGCCGGTTCCGCGAGAACAAGACCGTCGGTACGGCAACGGTCAGCTAAAAACCACCGAGGCGTTAATCTCAACGTAGATGGACGTGGCGCTCACGGGCATCTTTAAGGTCGCGCCGACCCTATCATTCGAACACCGCTACTACTTCCTCAGTACCAATGCCTTCCTTGGCGAGGCGCAAATTGCGAAAGACGGACGCCTGCAGCAGACTGCCAAAAGTCATCCCTACGGTCGCCACGAACAGCAAACCGATGGCCATGGCGGTCGGGCTATGCGTCAAGAAAAGCAAACCAAACACCACGCCATAGAGGATCAACGCGACGATAACCACCAGAACAAACAGCCCGAGAAGCGCCCAGCGATGACCCTTGGTTAAGGATGCGCTGCGTCCCAGGCACTTGATCGGCCCTTGGCGCTCAATGACGCAGCTGGGAATAGCGGCCGACCACATGAGTGCCAGGATTACGCCGGGAACGATCAGAAGGGCCATGCCCAGGCCTGCGCCAAGGGACACCAGGATACTGGCCCCAATGATCGCCCAGAATCGCGAGAGACCAGATCGCATCCAGCTGCTGAGTTGCGGCTTCTCTCCCGACATCAGTTGGAAACTGCCGGAAATCAGCGCGCCTATTGCGATGATCGACAGGATCGATCCCGCAAACGACACTAAGCTTGCGAGGAAGCCGCCGCCGGCCGACTGCGCCGCCATTGCCATCGCTTGCGGATCGCCGCTGTGCCGGAACACAGCAGTCATGATCGACATCTGCTTTAAATAAGCCGGAAGATGAAGGAGCGCAGGAACGCCGGCGATGAGGAGCAATTGCAGCGGAGCTTTGGAAAAAGCCGTGAACATTTGATTGATAGTGGCGCCGACTTGAAATGAGTCCGTGCCAGACGAAGTCAGCGATAACGCTGTATCAGCCATAGTCCCCCCAATCCGTTCGATCCTGGATTGCACTCGTTACGGAGCGATTCCGCTAACCTTGATTGGGAATAAAATATCGCAGAATTCCCCAGTAGACCACGGTAATCTTTGGAGACCTCCACAACCTGGCACAGTCACTAATCCCCCAGCGGATAGCGCCGGCTGATCTTTATATCGCGATGCACCAGCACGCTGATCAGCATGCCAAAGCCCATCATCACCGCCAGCATCGAAGTGCCGCCATAGGAAATCAACGGCAGAGGCACACCCACCACCGGGATCAACCCCATCACCATTGCCGTGTTGATGAAGACATAGAGAAACAGATTGATGCTGAGCCCGATCGCCAGCATTCGGCCGAACTGGTTACGGCTGCGCAAACCAACGCCGATGCCGTAATAAGACAACAGCGCGAATGCGCCCAGCAGAACCAGCCCGCCCCACAGGCCCCATTCCTCCGCCAATAGCGGGAAGATGAAATCTGTCTGCTTCTCCGGCAGAAAGTTCAGATGGCTTTGCGTCCCGTGAAGAAAGCCCTTACCGAAGAGGCCGCCCGACCCCAGTGCGATACGCGACTGGGTGATATGATAGCCGGCGCCGAGAGGGTCGACCGACGGATCCAGGAACGTCATCACGCGCCGTTTTTGATAACCATGCATCGATCTCCAGGCGATCGGAGCGCCCGCCAAGCCCACGGCCGCGACAGTAGCGAAGAGCCAGAGGCGCGCGCCGCCGACAAACAACATCGACGCCCCCGCCAACAAGAGCATGATCGCCGTGCCTAGATTCGGCTGCAACAGGACAAAGGCTGTCGGCATCAGAATCATCAGCACCGGAACGACCAGCGTGCGGATCTGCTTGGCATCCTCCGACGATCGGGCATGAAAATAGCGGGCCAATGCCATAACGAGCGCGATCTTCATAAGTTCGGAGGGTTGAATCTGAACGAAGCCCAGATTGATCCAACGTTGAGCCCCGAAAGCGCCGACTTTGCCCGCCACTTCGACACCGGCAAGCATGGCGAGCATGACGACATATGCGGGATAGGAAAGTCGGAACCAAACCCGAATATCGACCAGACCAAATGCCAGCATGACCAGCAGCGACATGCCGAAACGGATCAGCTGCGGCTTGGCCCAGGGAAGGAAACTTCCGTTTGCTGCGGAATACAGCGCCCCGCCGCCGACCGCGCCCACGGCAATGACCAAAAGGATGAATATCCAAGGCAGGAGCTTGATCTTGCCGCTTAGCCTCGGCTCCGGCTCGTTGAAAGTGATTTGCGCCATCAGGTTGGCTCGGCTTGCCGTCCGGCGGAAACATTGATCCGTGCCGGGTCGCGTTGCTGCGTCAGCAGCAGCAGGTCGTGCGCTACCGGCCCCGCGGCTTGCGCGCCGAACTTTCCGGAATGTTCGACCAGAACGGCGCAGACATAGCGTGGGTTGTCCTCGGGCGCGTAGCCGACAAACCAAGCATGGTTCTTTAGCTTCCAGGGTAGTGCGTCATCGACCTTGGCAATCTGCCCGCTGTCGCGCTCCGCGACCGTATAGGCGTGAACCTGGGCTGTTCCGGTCTTGCCAGCCATCTGCATGCCGGGTTCTTTGATCTGGATATCTTTGCCGGTCCCATGGTCGGTGGCAGCCCGCATCCCGGCAAGGACTGCCTCTACATGTTCCGGTTTGAAATCGATCTTGGGCCACTCGACGGCCGGCAATTCTTCGCCTGAGATATCCTTTGTGACATGCGGGACGACCGCACGCCCTCCGCTGGCAAGGCGCGCTACCATCGTAGCGATCTGCAGCGGTGTGGCGGCCACCTGTCCCTGCCCAATCGCGCACGAGATCGTTTCGCCGGCGTACCAAGGTTCGCCCGTATGCGCCTTTTTCCAAACCGTCGACGGAATCGTGCCCGGATGTTCGCCCGGAATGTCCAATCCGGTGCGATCCCCCAACCCGAGAAGGCCTGCCACTTTCGCAATCGCGTCGATGCCGGTTCGGTTGCCGACATCATAGAAATATACATCGCAAGACCGGGCTATGCCCTCGGTAAAGTTCAGCGTGCCATGGCCGCCGTTCTTATAGGCATCGCAATAGAATGTGTGATCTCCCAATTGGAATGTGCCATTGCAAGTCACCGAGTGATCAAGTCCGATCGCACCGCTTTCCAGGCCGGCGAGCGCGACAACAAGTTTAAATGTTGAGCCTGGGGGATATTGCCCGCCGATCGCCTTGTTGATCAGCGGTGTCGTCTCATCGTCTAGAAGAGATTTCCAAAGATCGGCCGGAATGCCCTTGGAAAAAACATTTGGATCATAGCCCGGAGCGGAAGCCAGCGCATAAACCGCCCCGGTCTGTGCATCCATAATTACTGCTGCGGCACTGCGTTCTTGCATCAGTCTATTATGGGCAGCGACCTGCAATTCGGAATCGATCGTAAGGACGACTTTACGGCCACGTTCACCCGGTTCACGCGACAATTCGCGGATGGTGCGGCCATAGGCGTTGACTTCCATCTCACTGGTCCCAGCCTTGCCGCGCAAATCTTCATCGCGGGTCTTTTCGACGCCGCTCTTGCCCATTTTGAAACCGGGAAGCGCCAAAACGGGATCGTCGTCATCGAGTTCGTCCTCGCTGACCGCACCGACATAGCCGACAAGATGCGCCGCCTGGTCCGAAAGAGGATATGAGCGCACTTCGCCGACATCGATGATTACGCCCGGCAGATCCGGCGCGTTAACTTCGATCATCGAGACCTGTTCCCAAGTCAAATTTTCACGCACTGTCACGGGCACGAAACGCCGACGACGGGTCAGATCGTGCCGGATCCGCTCGACCTCGCTGGCGGACAGCTGGATGATTCCCGACAAAACTCCCAATGTGCGCTCGACGTCGCGCGTCTGTTCCGAAACTATCAAAGTACGAAAATTCTGATCGTTGTTGGCAACGACCAGCCCGGCGCGGTCCACGATCAAACCGCGCGATGGCGCGATCAGACGCATCGAGATGCGATTGTCGTCGGCCATCATCCGGTAGCGGCTGGATTCGACAACCTGCAGATAATACATTCGCCCGACCAGCAGCGAGATCATCCCCGCCTGCAGTCCGCCCAGCATCAACGTGCGCCGGGCCAGCGTTCTGTATCGTTCGTTATCCCCTCGTTCGACCGCCATTAGCTCAACCAGGCGGTAGAGTGCGGTGAGCGGGGATCAGTATGAGCCACGCGACCACCGGGAAAAGGACGAAGCCCAAACCCATTCGCACCAGCGCACCATCGACCGGAGCCGGGTGGAAGGTCAGTAGCGCATAGATCAGCCAATCCAATACGCCGGCAATCATCACAACCGGGCCAAATGCTGCCCACATAAGGAAGAACGGACGATTGATGAGATATCGCTGCTGTCCCCTCATGGTCCATTGCGTGATTACCATGATCAACGCGCCCGAACCGATCGGCATCCCGGTCAGCAAATCCTGGAAAAGCCCTAGAAGAAAAGCCGCCGTAGGGGGCAAAAGATCCGGGCGTACGATCGACCAGTAGAAGACGCCGATCAGAAGAAACGGCGGCGCCAATGTACCCCATTGCGGCAGGCCAACCGGAAGAATTGCAGCCAGCGCAAGGACAGCTGAGATTAGGACAGGAAGCAATTTTCGGGCGTTTTGATCCAGGCGATGGAAAGCTGTCGGATGCGGCGCGACCATCACGGAACCCCGAAGAATCCGCGCCCCTCGGCAGGGGCTACTTCCGGCGTCAGCGCGGACTGTGCAACGCTATCGACCAGTTCGACATATTCCAGCCTGTCCAGGTCGGCGAACGGTTCCGCGCGAATCTCACCGTTCTCAACGCTGATAACGCGTGCAACCGGCAATCCGGTCGGGAATACGCCATCATGTCCTGCGGTCACCAAGCGATCACCAACCGAAACGGTGGCTGCTTTCGGCAGATACATCAAATAGGGATTGGCTGTGTTGTCGCCGGTCAATATTGCGTGGGTCCGGCTGCCCTCGAGGATGACCGGAATGCGCGAGTTCAGGTCTGTGATCAGCAGTACACGGGCCGACCAAGCGCCAATTTCGGTGACCCTTCCGACCAAACCCTGGCCCGACATCGCCGCCTGCCCCTTACCCAAACCGTCATGCGCACCGCCGCCAATCAGCACACTCTTTACATATAGCCCACCTGGTTCAGCGATCACCGGCTCGGTACGCAAAATCGGAGGAGCTGAGGGCGACAAATTGATCATCCCGCGCAGGACGCTGCTTTGAGCTTCCAGCGACAATGCTGTCGCCTCCCATTTCCTGAGCCTTTCATTTTCGAGGCGCAGGCGGGAATTTTCTGCCGCCAGATCAAGCAAACCCCGCGTAACCCCAACACTGTCGCGAATCGTGGCAAGCGGCTGTTGGACGACGATCAGGATGGGCGCCATAAAATCGGCAGTCTGCGAGCGCGCGCGATCGACCAAAGACGGGTCCGCACGGCCCATCACGAGCAATGCAATCGCGATTACGGTCAGAACAGCCGACGAGAAGCGCTCCCCGAAGGCGCGCGACGGCGTTACGACGCTCGGGCTAAAGGCAGTCCGCTGGGCCACGCGGGTTCATCCCCCTCGTTCGATTTCGCGCGGGACTATACCGGATTTACCGGCCAATACCCTAGTGCCAGATCAATAGGCGTTGATGACAACATTTCGCAGTGTTTTCATCTCTTCCAGCGCTCGGCCCGACCCTAACGCGACACAAGACAGCGGGTCGTCTGCGATAGAAACCGGCAGGCCGGTAGCATAGCGCAATACATGGTCGAGATTGGAGAGAAGCGCTCCACCACCGGTCAAAACGATACCCTTGTCGACAATATCGGCGGCAAGCTCGGGTGCTGTATGCTCGAGCGCGACTTTGACAGCTTCAACGATCGCCGCAACCGGCTCGGCCAGGCTCTCGGCGATCTGACGTTCGCTGATGATCAGTTCCTTAGGCACGCCGTTCATCAGATCACGGCCTTTGATTTCCATCATCCGGCCGTCGCCATCGTCCGGCGGACAAGCAGAGCCGATCGACTTTTTGATACGTTCCGCAGAGCTTTCGCCGACCAGAAGATTATGATGACGACGGATATAAGCGATGATCGCCTCGTCCAGCTTGTCGCCACCGACACGCACCGAACGAGAATAGACAATGCCGCCAAGCGATATGACCGCAACTTCGGTCGTCCCGCCGCCGATGTCGACGACCATCGACCCGGTGGGCTCGGTCACCGGCAGGCCGGCGCCAATCGCAGCAGCCATTGGCTCCTCGATCAAAAAGACCCGGCGGGCTCCGGCGCTTTCCGCGGCCTCCTTGATTGCCCTGCGTTCGACGGCGGTCGAGCCGGAGGGCACGCAGATGATGACCTGAGGGCTGGCAAAGCTGCGGCGGTTATGCACTTTTCGGATGAAATGTTTGATCATCTCCTCAGCCACTTCGAAATCGGCGATCACGCCGTCTCGCAGGGGCCGAATAGCCTGAATATTGCCGGGCGTACGCCCCAGCATGAGCTTGGCCTCATCACCGACCGCAAGGACCTGTGCTTTCCCGCGGTTCGTAGTGATCGCTACCACCGAGGGTTCGTTCAGGATAATGCCCCGGCCCTTTACATATACGAGCGTATTGGCGGTTCCGAGATCGATTGCGATATCGCTGGATAAGAAGCCGAAGAGATTTCCAAACATCTTGAGGGGTGCAGTCCATTAGGCGCCGTTATCGGCGCGGTCGGGCAAATGTCATATGCGACCCGAGGGCCGGAGAGTTGGGATAGAGCAAGAAGCGGTCGTTCTCAAGCCCGGAGCCACCTTAGACCGGTTGCTTCCACTAAGCGAGCGCCCAACGTTCTATTACACGTTCAGTCGTCAATCGCCTGATAACTTGCCGCCTGAAACCGACGCACCGGGCTGCGAGGATCGCCCGCCGACATCTGGACCATGAATATCTGAATCATGTCCTCCTTGGGATCGGCCTGCCACCATGTGCCGTAAGCGCCCGGCCAACCGAACGAGCCGGCAGAGGAAAATCCGAATGGAGAGCGCGCCTGGCGCGCCACATCGTCGACCACCGATACCCCAAGGCCGAAGCCCTGTCCCGCCCAGAATTCAAACCCGGAAAACGGGATCTTGCGTTGCTCGGGAGTCAACTCATTTGCTGTCATCAGCGCGACCGATTCATGCGACAACAGCCGAACGTCGCCGTCCCGACCGCGGCCAAGCAACATTCGCGCGAATGAGAGGTAATCATCTGCGGTCGAGACCAATCCGCCAGCGCCGGCAGGAAATGCCGGTGGTTTTGCCCATCGGCTATTTTCGCCGGGCTGGTCGGACACGACCCGTCTGCCGCTTTGAGGATCAGTGGCATAATTTGTGGCGAATCGCGGCATTTTCCCCGACGGAACGACAAATCCGGTATCCTTCATGCCTAAAGGCGCGAATATCCGCTGTTCCAAAAGTTGGGGCAACGGCATTCCCGAAGCCCGGGCCAGCAAAACGCCCAATACGTCGAATGAATTTCCATAATTGAATCGCGTGCCCGGTTCGTAAGCTAACGGTAGCGCGCCGACACGCTTGATCCATTCATCGGGCCCGATCGAACGCGCGGAATCTGCCTCTTTCAACGCAGAGACCAGCGGGCCGGGCTTCGTATCGGGGGTCACGATGCCCGAGCGATGAGTCAGAAGATCAAGGATCGTGATCCCGTGCGGCGATGGCGCAGCGGTTTTGAGCGGAGCGGATGGATCAGGCAACAAATTGCGGTTTGCAAGCTCCGGCAGGAACTTATCGACCTGGTCGGTCAAGGCGAACACGCCTTCCTCCATCAGCATCAGCGTGGCGACGCTGACGATCGGCTTGGTCATCGAGGCGATCCGAAAAATCGTGTCCCGCCGCATCGGCGTCTTAGCGGATTCATCCTGCCAACCGACAGCGGTAACCTGGGCCACAGTTCCGTGGCGATAAAGCAGCGTCACCAAGCCCGCAGCGTCTCCCTTGTCTATGGCTCCTTGCATAGCTGACGTCACAGCCTTCAGGCCGTCCGCCGTGAAACCGCCTGGGCCCGATTTGGCAAAACTCGGTGCGGCCGCCAGCAGGCCTGCCATCGTAGCGCCGCTCAACACAGTCCGCCGTCCGACACGATATGCGCCATTGGATTTATCCCGGCTCATAGTTCCTCCCATTCTGGCGTATTGCCGTAAGTTTTGCCCTTAGACAGTCTTATTTTGCCGGGTCGTCGCCTGTCGCCATTTATGGCGAACAGATTACATCCGGCCTTGAATCGACGCCTCGAAATCTTCCTGGAGCAGAGCGAAGGTCAGGTGATCGCGCCAGTCACCCGCGATTCTGAGATAGAGCCTCGCATAGCCCTCGCGAATAAAGTTCGCCTTTTCCAGAACCCGCCGGCTGGCGATATTTTCCGGTAAGCAAGCGGCCTCGATTCGATGAAGCTTGAGTTGCTGAAATCCGAAGCGAACGATTGTCCGGACCGCATCCGTCATATAGCCGCGTTTCTGAAAGGGTTCGCCCACCCAATAGCCGAGCGTTGCGGTCTGAGCCACACCGCGCTTTACCTGGGTAAGTCCTATTCCCCCGACAAGGCAACCGCGCTCCTTTTGAAACACATGGAAGCTATACCCCTCGTCGGTCTTCCATTCCGTCGTCAACCGACGCGTGCGGCGGTGATATGCGCCCTCGGTAAGAGCATCCGGTGGCCAACTCGGCTCCCAGGGAACCAAAAAATAGCGGCTCTCGGCTCGAAGCTCGGCCCAACGTGTCCATTCATCGGATTGAGGCGGCCGCAGGAAAACCGCATCTCCCTCGAGTCGTGTTGCGGCCAGCGCGCTGGAACTCGATCGCGTGAGTCTGATCATCTAGACATAGTTATTCATGACGCAAAGCCGAACATTCAGGAAAAGCGCCTCACGGTTAGATCATAGGCTTCGAGGTTGCCGAGCGGACCCATAGCAGCAATGGTTGGCCGACTTGAGAACAGCTTCGCTGCAGCCTTTTGGACCGCCGCGACATCAACTTGATCGATCTTTTCAATGATCTCTCGCGTAGGAATCGCTCGCCCGAAAAGCAACAAATGCTGGCCCAACTGCTCAGCGCGGGACATCGTGCTTTCCATCGACATCAGCAATCCGGCCCTGATCTGCGCCCGCGCGCGCGCCAACTCCGCTTCATCGACGTGGTGTATGACTTTTTGAAGTTCGTCGCAGACAACAGGCACCAATTCGGCGATCTCCGAAGCACCGGTCCCGGCATAAACGCCGAAAACGCCGCCGTCCTGATACGCCGATGCAAAACTATAGATGGCATAGACCAGACCGCGTTTCTCCCGCACCTCCTGGAACAGGCGAGAGGACATCCCGCCGCCCAGAACGGTCGAGAGTACCGACTGAGCGTAATAGTCTGCATCTCCGATGGCCGCCCCCTGAAAACCTATCAGGAAATGAAGTTGTTCTAGATCCTGTTCGACCCGAAAGTCGCCCCCGCCGTAGGCGATAGGACTTGACGCCGGCGGCTTAGCCGACGGCAGACGATCGAATTGTTTAAGCGCCTGATCGACAAGCCGGTCGTGATCAACCGCGCCCGCCGCTGTCAGCACGAGTTCACTCGGCACATAATGGGTCGTCAGGTACCCGGTAAGCGCGGAACGCGACATGTTTGCGACTGTTTCGGGCGTACCCAGCACGGGGCGGCCCATGGGTTGCCCCGGGAAAGCCGCGCCCTGAAAGTGATCGAAAATAATGTCGTCCGGCGTATCGTTGGCTTGCCCGATTTCCTGCAGTACGACGGAACGTTCACGGCCGAGTTCGGCCTCGTCAAAAACCGAGTGCTGCAACAAGTCAGCGACGATATCGACTGCGAGCGCGACATCTTCTTTGAGTACACGGGCGTAATAGGCGGTGTTTTCTCGGGCCGTATATGCGTTCATCTGACCGCCGACGGCCTCGATCTCTTCCGCAATGGCCTGGGCCGAGCGTCGCTCGGTACCCTTGAACAGCATATGCTCAAGCAGATGAGCGACACCGTTTTCAGACTCGGTTTCGTGACGCGCCCCGCAATTTGTCCATATGCCAACCGTCGCACTTTCGACACTGGGCATCGTGTCGGTCGCTACGCGCAATCCATTCGGAAGGGTCGTAACCCGCACAGTGGGCGGTAAAGCCACACCGGAGCTTGTTGCAGTGCCGGCTTCGAGACCGGTCGTAAGATTGTCTAGAATTTCCATAGAATAATTATAAACAGGGTTCGGGCGATTTGCACCCATTGTCGGCGTCACGGATTTACTGCGATGCAGCCCCGATGATCCGACCAAAGTCTCATCCGGGAATGATGACAATCAGGTTGGGCTCGAACGACGACCCGCCTCCTGGTGGATGATATCGAGCAATTCGGGCTTTGCCGAAGCAAGCGCTCGGAAGTCCGCGATATCTAGAACAAGTAGCCTGGTAGCCGCCGTTGTTACCACCGTTGCATTTCTGGTCGCCCCGGTAACCAACGCCATTTCGCCGAAAAAATGCCCACGGCCCAAACGAACCGGCTTCGGCTCCAGTTGAATCTCCACCTCGCCGCTGACGATAAAAAACATGCAGTCACCGGCTGCGCCCCGGCGCGCGACCACGGTCCGCGATGGCAATTCGCGCGGACGTAGCAGACCCGCCAGATCAGCGATGGTTCCAGGGCCTACATCGTGAAACATCGGAACCTGCGCGACCAAATCCCAATTGCGCAGAAAATCTCGGCGCTTCATCTCGGCAGCAAATCCGGTCGCGAGTATACCGGCAAGCAACCCGAAAACGACGATGCCTGAGATCATCATGGCTCCGGCCACTAAGCGGCCGAGCGGCGTTATGGGCACCGCGTCGCCGTAGCCCGTGGTGGTCAGTGTAGTGATCCCCCACCACAGCGTTCGCGCCACGCTGCCGAAAACCTGGGGTTGCGCGTGACGTTCGGCCAAAAACTCCACCACGCCGCCCGTCAGCAATACGCTGAAGAAAATGAACAGCACCCCGGTGATCGCCTGCTGTTCGCGAGCGAAGACGGAGACAAGCATGTCGATACCCTGGGAGTAATGGGCAAATCTGATGACCCACAGCACCGACAGAACCGGCGCGCCGGCCGGGGACGGATCGACAAGCGCCATGACTGCCATCGGCGCAAAAGAGAGAATTCCGATGATGCTGGAACGCGAGCTTATCCATTCTTTTCGCGCGTCGGCCGGGCTCATAGCCATATGCTGCAGCGGGATCACCCACAGGCGTACGAGCCAATCAAGCGCAAATACAAGTAGGACGAAAATATCGATGGCGAGACAAATTCCGCCCCACCCCGCTGGCAAATCCGGTTCTGTGCGGAGCATCATTGCTCCGATCCCGACCACGACACAGCCCGCTTCAAAGGTGCGATAGGTCCACGAGGCGCGCGAAATCACGCGTTCATCGTATATATCGGCCATAGTGTGCCGCATGGATCGCCCCTCCTTTCCCCCTATCTACAGCAAAAAATAACCAATTGTGACCGGATTTTATGGAATGGAATCTTCAAGTGAACGGTCAAGCGTTAAGACGCCATTGCTGAAGCCGGGCCACGGCCTCGACGATATCCGCGGTAGAACCCGCATAGCCAAACCGGACGTATCGCCCCCCATCGATTGTGTCGAAATCGATCCCGGGGGTAACAGCCACCCCTGTTTCCTGTAGCCATCGGTGAGCGATCGTAACACTGTCCGGCCAATCTGCAGGTAACCTCGCGTAGGTATAGAACGCACCGTCGGGCGATGCCGGAACCTCAAGACCGAGGCGCGCGAGCCCTTTCAGAAGCACCATTCGGTTTTCGGCATATCGCGCGAGATTTTGCTCGAGTTCATCCTTTGCATCAAAGGCGGCAAGCGCTGCATGCTGCGATACGGAAGGAGGGGCGATATAGAGATTTTGAGCCAGACACTCGACCTGTCGGATTTTCGATTCCGGAACGATCATCCAGCCCAAACGCCAGCCGGTCATTGAATAATATTTTGAAAAGCCGTTCAGCACGATTGCGCTATCATCGACTTCCAAAGCAGTCGTGGCAGACCCGGTATAGGTCAATCCATGATAAATTTCGTCTGCCACCAGAGGCACTTGAAACGTGCGGCACCAAGCTGCGATTTCGGCCAACCGGGCGCGCGGCAGTACTACTCCTGTGGGATTGGCGGGGCTCGCGACCAACAGCAGGTCGAGAGGACGATTAAGCCCCTCCAAGGCCGCAACAGTCGGCTGGAATCCGTCCTCGGCCCGGCAGGCTATCTCGACGGGGTCCATCCCCAACGCGGTCGCGATGTTGCGGTAACAAGGATAGCTTGGACGCGCCATGCCGATTCGGCCTCCCGGCGCGGTGAGCGACAAAAATGCGAGCATCAAACCGGCCGAACTGCCGGTAGTCGCGATCACCCGCGAGGGATCGATCTCTAACCCGTGACGCTCACCGTAATGCGCCGCAATTCTGGCGCGCAAAGCAGGCAGGCCCAAGGCCTCGGTATAACCGAGGGTCTCATGTGCAATCGCATGAGTCGCAGCTTTCCTGACGAGACTTGGGGCTCCCGTCGACGGCTGCCCTGTCTCCAGGTGAATGATCGAGCGTCCTGCCGCCGCCAGCGCGTTGGCTTCGCGCATCATGTCCATGGCAACAAAAGAGGAAATTGTTGCCGGAACCGGCCGGGGAACAGCGGCCATTGGGCCTGGGATGGTCTTCGACATCGGCATGAAAATCACTTATGATCGTTGCACAAGCGCACTAAGCGCCCAAGATCTGTCAGAACGAGTTTATTACCACGCCCCGAGGGGGAGCCTTGGCATTCTATCCTAGTTTGCGCAACACGGTCGCTTCGATGCTGGCGAGTATATGTCTCGCGACGACGGTCCATGCTCAGGGCGTCCCGCCACTTTTCGGCGACACGGAAGTCGAGCAGACCGTCCGAACTTTTGCCACGCCGATCTGGTTGGCGGCCGGGCTCAAACCCGAAGATGTACATATCATCCTGGTCAATAGCCCCGAACTTAACTCCTTTGTCGCCGGTGGCCAGAATATCTTCGTCTATACCGGGATGCTCGAAAGGTCAGACAATCCGCTGCAGGTAGCCGGTGTTCTTGCGCACGAGACCGGCCATATCGCCGATGGCCATCTCGTTCGCGGCGATCAGGATATGGAGGACGCGTCATACACGATGCTGCTGGCAACCGTGCTGAGTGCGGTAGCGGCGGCAGGCGCTCGCGACCCGAGCGTGCTTATTCCGGCTCTGGGCCTCGGCGAAGATATGGGCATCCGCTCCTATCTAGCGTTCAGCCGCGCCAAGGAAGCCTCTGCCGACGAGGCGGGTATGAGTTATTTGGAGAAGGCCCAGCTTTCGCCCCGCGGTCTCCTCGAGTTCATGCAAAAAATTCAGGTCGAAGACGGAGTTCCCCTGACGGGGGACCAGAAATTTATGGTCGATCACCCGCCTACGCCTGACCGCGTCCAGGCAATCATTCAGGGTGTTGGGCGGTCACATTATGCGGATAAGCAAGTTCCGCCTGAATGGAATGAACTCTACGCCCGGATGAAGGCTAAACTTATCGGTTACCTGCAGCCCGACTTCGCACTCAAAAAATATTCCCGAGCGGATACCAGCATCGCCGGCCGCTATGGACGCAGCGTGGCGCTTTGGCGGCTCGGACAGATAGAACCGGCTGTGGAACTGATCGACCAGTTGATCGCGCTGGAACCGAAAAATCCGTATTTTTATCAGGCTAAGGCGCAGATGCTGTTCGAGAATGGCCGCGTCGCAGATTCGATTACTCCGTTCAAACAGGCTGCAGCGTTGGCGCCCAAGAACACGGAAGAGATCCACACGGAATATGCGCAAGCGCTGCTTGAGGTAGACGACCCAGCCAATCTCGCAGTGGCGATCGACCAGCTGAATATTGCGAACAAGGCCGACGCCCATAGCTCGGCGGTTCATCGTTTTTTCGCGGTGGCCTACGGTCGGCAGGGCCATGAAGCGCTCGCCAAGCTCGAATTGGCGGAAGAAGCTGTCCTGGACGGCCGACCAAAGACAGCGCGCAGAATGGCGTCCGATGCAATGCGCCAGTTGCCCGCCGGGTCGCGCGAATGGCTGCGCGCCCAGGATTTAATAGCTGCCAGCCTTTCACAACAGAAGCACGGCCACGACCCCGAAGATTCAGCCGGCGTGCATTTCAGCGTCGGCCCGACATCCGATTCCCGGAATGGAATCTTCGGCCCCGGAACTTCCGGTTTTGCCCAGCGGCCCTAGGGCCGTCGAACGCTACCTTTTCATCAGGAAACTCCATGCGCCTCCTTCGTTCTATACCGACATTTGCTTGCCTGACCTTGTTATTGTGCTCGCCGTTGGTTGCAGGGGCTGCCGATGCGCCCCCGATGAACGACGCTGAGCGTGCCGGCATTGAAGGCGTCGTGCACGACTATCTGATGAAGCACCCGGAAGTGATCATCCAGGCCGTCGAAACCTACCAGGCCAATATGCAGGCCGATAAAGAGAAGGCGGCGAAGGACGCGTTGGCCAAGCGCGCGCCGGACTTGCTCCATGATCCGGCGACTCAGGTTCTGGGCAACGTGGCCAGCGACTGCACAATCGTAGAGTTCTTCGACAATCAATGCCCTTACTGCCAGGCCAACGAACCGGAAATCCAAAAGCTTTTGAAGGATGACGGTCGCGTAAAACTGGTCTTGAAGGAATTCCCGATACTTGGCCCGATTTCACTTGTCGCGTCTAAGGCTGCACTGGCTTCGGTGAAACAAGGAAAATACGCCGCTTTCCACGAGGCTTTGCTGGCGCATAAGGGGCACTACGACAAGGCGGCGCTGGTCGATGAAATTGCCAAAAGCGTCGGGCTCGACCTCGATCGGCTGCATAAGGACATGGAGTCGCCGGAGATTCAGGCGGAAATCGACAAAAATCTGGACCTCGGCCGCGCACTCGATATCAGCGGCACGCCCGGTTTTGTAATTGGCGACCAGATCATCGGCGGCGCCTCTACCGTGGATGAGCTCAAAAAATACGTGGCGGACGCTTGCAAGGACAAAGGCTGAGCCATGCTCGATCACGTGGGCCTTGCAGTCAGAAATGTTGAGCGTGCCAAATCCTTCTATGTGACCGCCTTGGCGCCACTAGACATTGGCATAATTATCGAGCTGACCGCTGAGCAGACCGGTGGCGATGCGCATGTGGGCTTCGGATCAGCCGGCAAACCGTATTTCTGGATCGGGGGCGGCAAGCCGGTCCAAGGCCCGGTCCATATCGCTTTTACGGCGCCGAGTCGTGCAGCGGTCGACGCGTTTTACAGGGCGGCGCTCGCTGCAGGCGGACGGGATAATGGCGCACCTGGCATTCGGGCGCATTATCATCCCAACTATTATGGCGCGTTCGCGTTCGACTTGGACGGCCATAACGTCGAGGCGGTCTGCCATCTTCCGGAGTAGCCTCACTCGATTGGGTGCACTTAGCGTCGGAAGGCGATCAAGAATTGCCGCCGGCCATCGCCTCATGTATGACGCGCAACCGCTTTGAGGCTACTTCAGTGACCGACCACCCATCTATCTTGATCGTCAACGGCCCCAACCTGAACATGCTGGGTCAGCGTGAGCCCGCTATTTATGGTCGGGATACGCTTGCCGACATCGAGGCCGCGAGTCGCGCGAAGGCATCAGAATTGGGGCTGACCATTGAGTTTCGCCAATCCAACAAAGAGGGCGAGCTGGTCGACTGGGCGCAAAGCGCCGGTAAAAACCACGCGGGCATAATTATCAATGCCGGCGGCTATACTCATACCTCGGTCGCTTTGCTCGATGCGCTCATCGCGTCCGACCTACCCGTGGTAGAAGTCCATCTCTCTAACATCTTCCGGCGGGAGGAATTCCGCCACCATTCTTATATTTCCCGCGCTGCGTCGGGCGTTATCTGTGGCTTTGGCCTCAAGGGTTATCTCCTTGCGCTCGACGCCATGGCGCAGCTCGTTCGACCCGACTAAGATCGCGCAAATTTGCCTGGAGCGCCCATGCCGCCGTTCGACATAGACCCTGAGACCATTCGGAAATTGGCCGAGTTGATGACCGAAACCGGTCTGTCCGAAATCGAGATGGCGGAGGGAGATCGGCGCGTTCGTGTCTCACGAGCCGCTATGGCAGCGCCTGTCCATTTTGCCGCGAGCACAGCTGCGCCGGCCGTTGCACCGGCTGCCGTCTCGCCCGCCAGCAATCCCGGAGCCGTGACCTCCCCGATGGTCGGAACCGCATATCTCCAGGCTGAGCCAGGAGCACCACCCTTTGTGTCCGTCGGCAGCACGGTGCGGGTGGGCGATACGCTTTTGATTATCGAAGCTATGAAGGTCATGAACCCGATCAAAGCACCGAAGAGTGGCGTGGTCTCGCAAATCCTGATTTCCGATGGCCAGCCGGTCGAGTACGGCGAGCCAATGATGATCGTGGAATAGGCGCTTAGCGGTCTTGTTCCAGAAAATCCTCATCGCCAATCGTGGCGAAATCGCGCTTCGCATCCATCGCGCTTGTCACGATATGGGTATCTCGACTGTCGCGGTGCATTCAACCGCAGACGCAGACGCCATGCATGTTCGGCTTGCCGACGAAAGCGTCTGCATCGGGCCGCCCTCATCGCGCGACAGTTATTTGAACATGCCCGCGATCTTATCGGCTGCAGAAATTACCGGAGCCGATGCGATCCATCCCGGTGTCGGATTCCTGTCTGAGAATGCGCGGTTTGCCGAAGTCGTCGCTGAGCATGGCATCACATTCATCGGTCCTTCGCCCGAGCATATGCGGATAATGGGCGACAAGGTCACCGCCAAACAGACAGTCGCGGGGCTCAATCTTCCGGTCGTGCGTGGGTCCGACGGAGCTGTATCAGGCGAGGACGAGGCTTTGGCGGTCGCCAAGGAAATTGGATACCCTGTCCTGATCAAGGCATCGTCAGGCGGCGGCGGCAAAGGGATGAAGGTCGCCCATAGCGCCGACCAGTTGGGCGAAGCTTTGCAGCTTGCTCAAAGCGAAGCGCGGGCGAATTTTGGCGACGATTCAGTTTATATCGAGCGCTATTTGGAAAAGCCTCGCCACATCGAGATTCAACTATTCGGCGACAATTTCGGTAATGCCGTCCATTTGGGCGAACGTGATTGCTCGATTCAACGCCGCCACCAAAAACTGCTCGAGGAAGGCCCCTCCCCCGTCTTGCCCCAGGACCACCGGGCAGCAATCGGTAAATTGGCAGCGGAAACCGTCAGAGCGCTCGGGTATCGCGGCGCCGGAACGATGGAGTTCCTGTACGAGAACGGCGAGTTCTTCTTCATGGAGATGAACACCCGTCTGCAGGTTGAGCACTCGGTAACAGAAGAGATCACGGGCATTGATCTGGTGCGCGAACAAATTCGCGTCGCAGCCGGAGAGAAGCTTAGCTTCACGCAAGACGACGTTCGCATATCCGGCCACGCCATCGAATGCCGCATCAATGCGGAAAACTCCGTGACCTTCATGCCCTCGCCAGGCATCGTGAAAAGCTTCCATGCGCCCGGCGGTCCAGGCGTGCGTATCGATAGCGGTCTCTACGGCGGTTATCGCATACCGTCGAATTACGACAGCCTCATCGCCAAGCTGATCGTGCACGGTGCAGATAGAACCGAATGCATAGCCCGACTGCGGCGTGCACTTGAGGAGTTCGTCGTCGACGGCGTTGATACGACATTGCCGTTGCATCGCCGAATTCTGGACGAACCGGCCTTCATCACAGGTGAATACGACATCCATTGGCTGGAACAGCTCCTCGCCAGCGACCCTTGAGGCTTACGGGGATAGCCCTGTGACCGACGAGATCGAGCTTACCCCCGACCTCATTCTGCGCGCCTATTCCGTCGGAATATTTCCGATGGCTCAATCAGCTGACGACGAAAAACTCGCGTGGTTCGACCCCGACCCCCGCGGAATTTTGCCACTCGATCGGTTTCACCTATCCCGCCGCTTGGCACGGACAGTGCGAACCACGGATCTGCGTGTCACCGCAGACCAGGATTTCGCCGGTGTCATCGATGGATGTGCCGGCGGCGGCTGGGACCGTCCCACCACCTGGATAAACGGGCGCATTCGTTCTCTCTGCCTCGAGCTCCACCGATTAGGGCACGCCCACAGCATCGAGGTTTGGCAAGGTGAAACGCTTGTAGGAGGCCTATACGGTGTTGCCCTCAAAGGCGCATTTTTTGGTGAAAGCATGTTCAGTACGGTTCGCGACGCCAGCAAAATAGCCCTTGTCCATCTCGTTGCCCGGCTACTTCGGGGCGGCTTCAGCCTATTGGATACACAGTTTGCGACAGAGCATCTCGCGCAATTTGGGGCCATCGAAATTCCGCGCGCCAAATATCGTCAGCGGCTAGCGGCTGCCCTGGGCCGCGACGCCGAATTTCAGTGGGCAGGAACGGCGAGTGGCGGCATAGGCGTTGCTGCCGAAGAGGTCGTGTCGCTGGTGCAATCGACAACCCAGATATCGTAGACGGGATGATCCATTGCTGACAAAGCCGGACTGGACGCGAACATCCATCCGTTAAAAACCGGCTGCGCAGGATTGGACTTTCCATCGATGATTGTCAGGAAGGCGGCCGATTCGGGCGAATCCTCCGGCGGCGCTTTGCGGCACGCGTCGACATGAACCGACAAGGTGCCAAAGGACACTGTTTGCCCCACCTTTACCGGCAATCGCTTTACGCGGGCGGTTATCTTATCCAGCCCCTGCAATACCGCTATCGGCTGATCGACCATAGTCCCGGGCGGAAGCGCGGACGATTCGTCCGTCGGCGGGGCGATGGGCGCCTTGTCGACCTTAGGCGGAGGTGGAGCATCCTTTGGCAACTCGTCCTGAGCCGAAGCGACCATTGCGATGCTGCAGGCCAGCACCGCGACGCCAAGAAATCGAATTGTTCTCAAGGATGGGCCGGTGCACCAGGGGCAGGCGCCGGAGCACTTCCGCCGGCGGGCGCGGCGCTGGTACCGTCGGCTGGCTTGGTACTTCCACCCGAACTATACATGAATTGCCCTATCAGGCTCTCGAGTGAGACCGATGCTTCGGTATGAGTGATCATCGCCCCGGGTTTCATCATATCATCCGAAGAGCCCGGCAATATCCCCACATATTTGCCGCCGAGCAGCCCTTCCGTGGAGATCGATGCCACCGAATCGACAGGTAATTTAATTTCGGGCACGACCGTTATCTTGACGACCGCCAGATAGCTGTCCGGATCTATCGTGATGGTGTTTACTTGGCCGACCTTCACACCGCCGATTCTAACATCGCCGCCGGTTTCGAGACCGTCGATCGATGAAAAGCGGGCAGTCAGGGGATACCCGCTATATGCCCGCTGACCTGCCTTATTGAAGGCAAAGACCAGAAAAGCGATCGCCGCAACCAGAACTAGGGCGCCTAATATCGGTTCAATGGCGTTTCGTTGCATGATTCCAAATATCTAAAAGATAAGCACGACGACGAACGCCCGATTTAGGATGGTGTCCAGGGCTGATAATCACCCGTAGCGCGTTCCCGGTGTCCACCTTCCAGCGTATGACCGGGAGGACGGTAAGCCGCCTCAGTACCGGTCTTATTGGGCAGATGGGGCTTCTGCCACGAGCGATGAACCGGTGGCAATTCGGTCGGGGGCTTGGCTATCCGATGATGCAGCCAGCCGTGCCACTCGGCCGGGACCATTGAGGCCTCGTCTTCGTTGGGGTAGATCACCCATCGTGGCTCGCGTCCCCACTGCCCCGGCTTTACCGCACGGTAATACTGGTTACCGAGTTCGTCGGATCCGACCAATATTCCACGCCGCCAGGTCACGGCCCGGATATAGAAATTGGTCAGAACATTTCTAAGCGAGAGCTTGGCCATCGCGATCAATAAGTTGGGATTGAAAATTGCATTTGCTTCAGGTGCCAATATGGCACCGGCATGGCTTCAGGTCCAGAAGCGTCGACAAGGTTTCCGAATGACGGTTTCCTCAATGATCCGACTGAGTTAAAACAGCCTATGTCAAAGTCAATCGACGAACGGCTCTCCGCGCAAGGTGTCACGCTGCCGGTTCCCGCCGCCCCTGCCGCCAACTACGTCGCCTTCACGATCGAGGGCGGTCTGCTGACGATTTCAGGTCAGTTGCCGATGGAAAATGGGACCCTCGCTGTCACGGGAAAGCTGGGTGCCGTCGTGTCGTTGGAAGACGGACAGCGTGCAGCCAGACTTTGCGCGATCAATATTTTGGCTCAGGCCCAATCGGCCTTAGGCGACCTTGGTCGTATTCGCCGATGCGTGCGTTTGGGTGGATTCGTGGCATCGACCCCTGACTTTGTCGAACAACACAAGGTTATCAACGGTGCATCGGATCTTATGGCGACAATTCTCGGCGATGCGGGCAAACATGCACGCGCCGCGGTCGGCGTAGCCTCATTGCCGCTCGACGCCGCCGTCGAAGTCGAGGCTTTGTTCGCAATCGACTGAGGCTCCTCGATACAGCGGGATAAAACAGCGACATCCATGGCCGAATCCCCGCCCATCTCCTTGCGAGTCGAAACCGACATAACGGCCATATCCGCCGCGGACTGGGATAGTTGTGCCGGCGAGGACAATCCCTTCGTCTGCCACGCCTTTCTTGCGGCTCTTGAGGAAAGCGGATCGGCCAAGGCCAAAACCGGATGGCTCCCACAGCATCTGATAATGGAGGACGACAAGCGGCGAATCGTCGGGATCGTTCCGGCCTATGTTAAGTCCCACTCCTCTGGCGAATACGTGTTCGATCATGGTTGGGCCCAGGCAATCGAGCGCGCTGGCGGGCGATATTATCCCAAGCTGCAAGTGTCCGTCCCGTTCACACCGGCGACAGGACCGCGTCTGCTCGTGGCCCCCGGCCCCGACTCTGGTGCGGTACGCCGTACTTTGATCGCCGGACTGAAGGCTGTGGCCGAGAATCGCGACCTTTCATCCGTCCATGCCACTTTCTTGGAAGACCGAGACCGAGCCGCATTCGAGCAAGCCGGTTGGCTGATCCGGATCGGCTGCCAATATCACTGGACCAATGCCGGCTATTCTACTTTCGACGACTTCCTTGGCGCGCTGTCTTCGCGCAAGCGCAAGGATATCCGTAAAGAGCGGCGGCAGGTTGCCGAGGCGGACATAGAGATGGTGACATTGACTGGCGCAGACCTGAGGCCAGAGCATTGGGACGTGTTCTATCGCTTCTACATCGACACGTCGGATCGCAAATGGGGCACTCCCTATCTCACGCGTGATTTCTTCCAGCGCATTGGCCGCACAATGGCGGAGCGTATAGTGCTGATCCTCGCGCGACGACACGGCGAATGGGTCGCCGGTGCGCTGAACCTTTTAGGATCTGATGCGCTCTATGGCCGCAACTGGGGTTGCGGAGCGGACTTCAGGTTCCTTCATTTCGAAACTTGCTACTACCAGGCGATCGATTTCGCCATCGCGCATGGGTTGAAGCGGGTCGAAGCCGGGGCGCAGGGAGAGCATAAGATCCAGCGCGGCTATCTGCCGGTACAGATGGAGAGCGCCCATTGGATCTCGCACCTTGGATTGCGCGATGCGATTGCCCATTTCCTGGAGCGGGAGCGCGACGGAATGCGCGCCCAGATGGCCATGCTGGCCGAACATTCGCCGTTTAAGCAAAGCTGACATCTGGACACCGCTGATGACCGATCGCACACCCTGCTTCTATATTCCTCATGGCGGTGGACCATGCTTCTTCATGGATTGGACCATGGGGCCGGCCGACACTTGGGACCGGATGGGCGACTGGCTGAAAGATATGAGCAAGGCGGTGGGGCCGAAACCTGACGCGATTGTGGTAATTTCGGCGCACTGGGAAGAACCGGAATTCACAGTCTCTACATCAGCCCATCCACCTCTGCTGTTCGATTATTATGGATTCCCGGAACACACCTATCGTCTGCGCTACGACGCGCCGGGTTCACCGTCCCTGGCGCAAGAGGTGCGTGATCTCCTGACAGCTGCTGGCATAGAGTCGCGTTCCGACGCCGAACGCGGCTTGGATCACGGGGTCTTCATCCCCTTCATGCTGATCTACCCGGATGCAGATATACCGATCGTTCAATTATCGCTGAAGACAGGTCTCGACCCGGAGGAGCATATCGCCGTCGGTCGTGCGCTCGCGTCACTGCGAGACCGCAATGTGCTGATTGTCGGCAGCGGGATGAGCTATCACAATATGGCGGCCTTCATGCGCGGACTGCCGCCCACCGGATCGGTAGCGTTCGACGACTGGTTGACTGATTCGGTGGTCAACCGAGATCCTATCCGCCGCAACGAGAACTTGGCTCACTGGACCGAAGCCCCGGCCGCTCGTGACGCACATCCGCGCGAGGAACATCTGATCCCGCTAATGGTGGTTGCCGGCGCGGCGGGCAAAGATGCCGGACTGCGAACCTATTGCGACCGGGTTATGGGCTCAGCGATTTCCGCCTATCAGTTTGGCGAGTAACGCTCGCCGGCCATATCTGCTACCACGATCCGGTTCAACACATCTGCCAACTCGGCCGGGTGTGACAGAAACGGCGAATGGCCGCCTGGGAGTGCGATTGGCTTAATGCCGAAGCGTTTCTCGGCCATAGCGCGATGTTTGGCTGGATCGATGATCTCATCTTCAGTCGTATAAATCACATGGGCGACCCGCTCTGCGTAAGGAGAGACAGGTCCCACTTTGGCGAAGCTTTCGTGCCACTGCGGCCGAAGTGTCGAGACAGCCCACTTGGCCAGTTCGGGCTCCACATCCTGATAGAACAGCGCGATCGCGTTTTCCGCAGTCATGGTGAGACAACCTTGGCTATCGATTGTCAGCTTGCTGAAAAAGTCGGGTCTGGTCGCATCGAGCCCCTCAGCATGTTCAGCCTCGTTGCTGTGCGCAAATCCGGCGCATAGAAAGATCAGCCGCGCTTTAGGTCGTTGGAAGGCCATACGCGGAATGACCATGCCGCCCATTGAGTGGCCGACCAGATAGGCATTGTCAGAGGCAACGCCCTCGACGGCCGCCAAGGCAGATTGCGCATAGTCGTCCATCCAGGCATTGGGCCGGTCGATCGGTAAATCCATCGCAAAGGTGCGATGGCCTGCGCGTTCCAACTCGGGCCGCAGGAGATCCCAGCAAGACGCCCCGTGCAACCCGCCATGAACCAAGATGAAATCAGCCATCAATCTCCCCGCCCTCAATTTTGAATGTCATTCGGGCAATTCTTACGTAGGTTTGCCGACACAAAAAACCCCTCGTCCCGTCGAAGGGAAGAGGGGTTAATTTTGCGACAGATTTCTACTCGACCAATTCGGGCTCCGGAAGGATAGGTGCCGCTGGTGACGGTGGTGGCTTGACCTCCGGATAGTCGAAGACGATCCGACCGTCCTTGACGTCTAGCCGGACCAAGCCGCCCTTGGAGAGACGGCCGAACAGCAACTCCTCCGCCAGAGGCTTCTTTACATGTTCTTGGATTGCCCGGGCTAACGGCCGCGCGCCCATCTTGGGATCATAGCCCTTACGGCCAAGCCAGTTGCGAGCGGCGTCGGTCAACTCAATCATCACGCCCCGGTCGGCAAGTTGGCCCTCCAGTTCGATGATGAATTTGTCCACGACGCGCTGAATTACCTCGTTCGACAGGGCGCTGAACGGGATAATCGCATCCAGACGGTTACGGAACTCCGGCGTGAACATGCGATTTATCGCATCCTCGTCCTCGCCTTCGCGTCCGACGCGCTGAAAGCCGATCGCCTCTTTCGCCATGTCGGCTGCGCCGGCATTGGTTGTCATGATCAGGATGACATTGCGGAAATCGACCGCCTTGCCGTTGTGGTCGGTCAGTTTCCCGTAATCCATCACCTGCAGCAGGATGTTGNNGCCTTCTCGATTTCGTCCAGCAGCAGCACCTGATGGGGATGCTGGTCGATGGCGTCGGTCAGCAGCCCGCCCTGGTCGAAGCCAACATAGCCGGGCGGTGCGCCGATCAGCCTGCTGATCGTATGACGCTCCATATATTCCGACATGTCGAACCGCGTAAGCTCAATGCCCAAGGCTCGTGCCAGTTGGCGAGCCACCTCTGTCTTGCCGACGCCTGTCGGGCCGGAGAACAGATATGAGCCTATCGGCTTTTCCGGGTCGCGAAGGCCGGCGCGTGCCAGCTTGATCGCACTCGTAAGAGCGTCGATAGCCTTTTCTTGGCCGAAGACCAATGTCTTCAGCGTACTCTCGAGATGACGCAATACTTCCTTGTCGTCGCGGCTAACGCTCTTTGGAGGGATGCGCGCGATCTTGGCGACCACAGCTTCGACGTCCTTTATGCCGATCGTTTTGCGCCGGCGATGTTCGGGTAGCAGCATCTGAGCCGCGCCGACTTCGTCGATGATATCGATCGCCTTGTCCGGCAATTTGCGGTCGGTGATATAGCGCGCCGAAAGCTCAACAGCCGCCTTGATCGCATCTGCGGTATAGCGAATGCGGTGATGCTTTTCGTAATAGGGCTTCAACCCCATCAGTATTTTGACCGAATCTTCTACTGTCGGTTCGTTGACATCGATTTTCTGAAAGCGGCGGACCAACGCCCGATCCTTCTCGAAATAGCTGCGATATTCCTTATAGGTGGTCGATCCGATGCAGCGCAGCGTGCCGCTGGCGAGAGCGGGTTTCAGCAGATTGGACGCATCCATCGCCCCGCCCGAGGTTGCGCCGGCTCCGATGATCGTATGAATTTCGTCAATGAACAGAACCGCACCCGGCATCTGCTCTACCTCCGATATCACCGCCTTCAATCGTTCCTCGAAGTCTCCGCGATAGCGCGTACCGGCAAGCAGTGACCCCATATCGAGCGCGAAAATGGTCGCGTCCTTTAATACCTCGGGAACTTCCGCGTGGACTATGCGACGGGCAAGCCCCTCGGCAATGGCCGTTTTGCCGACGCCTGGGTCGCCGACATAAAGCGGATTGTTCTTGGAGCGGCGGCAGAGAATCTGGATGGTCCGCTCGATCTCGGCCTCGCGACCGATCAGTGGGTCGATCTTGCCCGATTGAGCTTTGCGGTTAAGGTTCACGCAATAGGCATCCAGAGCCTCCGTGCCCTTCTTGACCACCTTCTCTGCCTGAGCGTCGCTGTCGGCGCCGCTCACCCTTTTCGCTTCAGAATGGGCAGGAATTTTTGCGATGCCATGCGACACGAAATTGACTGCATCGAAGCGAGTCATTTCCTGTGCCTGCAGGAAATATACGGCATGGCTTTCGCGTTCGGAGAATAGGGCGATCAATACATTGGCGCCGGTCACCTCTTCGCGGCCGGAAGATTGAACATGAATTGCGGCGCGTTGCAGGACGCGCTGAAAGCCGGCAGTCGGTTTGGCATCATCGGGCCGGGTGACAGCCAAGTTCGACAACTCCGCGTCGATATAGTCGCCGACATCCTTCTTCAATCTGGCGATGTCTACGCCACAAGCGCGCATTACCGCGACAGCATCCTGATCTTCGGTCAGCGCAAGGAGAAGATGCTCGAGCGTCGCATATTCATGCCTGCGGGCATTGGCCTGAGCCAGGGCTTGACGGAGCGTTTGCTCGAGATTTCGCGAGAGCATGGGTGCCTCAGTCTTTCTCCAGAGTACATTGAAGAGGATGTTGGTGTTGGCGCGCAAAGTCCATGACCTGCGTCACTTTTGTTTCCGCAACCTCATAGGTAAAAACGCCGCAGAGACCCACGCCCCGGCGGTGGATGTGCAACATGATTTGGGTCGACTCCTCCCGTGTTTTCCGGAAGAATCGTTCAAGTACGTGAACGACGAACTCCATCGGAGTGTAATCGTCGTTCAGCATAAGAACCTTGTACATTGAAGGCTTCTTCGTCTCGACACGGGTTTTGGTTACCGCACCGATGACAGGTCCATCTTCGTCGTGTCTGTTCGTGTCCGCCATATTTCCGATATGCTCCGGCCAAAGATGGCCGGTGTCGAGGAGATTCTAAACGGTAATATGGCCCTTTCGGGCGCAGGTTCAAAGGCCGCAGAGCAGGGAATCGAAAAGCCCAAAAAATAAGGCCGCCGATATGTGATCGGCGGCCTTATTTCGTGAGCTTAAGACAAAGCCATCATTCGAAAACGATTTGTACGCGTCGATTCTGAGGCTCCTTAACGCCATCCGCAGTCGGGACGAGAAGTTCGTGTTTACCTTTGGCGAATATGGCGATTTCCCCGGCAGGAACGCCGTCACGCACCAACTCCTTTTGAACCGATACCGCACGGCGCTTGGAGAGGCGCAAATTATAAGCGTCTGAACCCACCGTGTCTGTGTGTCCTGTAACCGTTAATTTGGTCGGGCTCGATTTCGCTGCATTGTCTGCTGCATCATGGATAATCTTCTGGGCGTCGGACGTCAGATCCGACTTATTGAAATCGAAAAACACGAGGTAGTTAAGCGGTGCGGCGGCGGCGGGTGTCGGTGCGGTCGGCGCGACGGCCGCCGCAGGCGCCTCTGCCACCGGCTCCTCGTTTCCAAAAAGTGGAATCGCAAGGGTCAAGGCCGCGATTTCCACTCCAGGGTTTTTCTTATCGAGACCGGCATTAGAAATATGATGAATATCGGCACCCAAGCGCCAGCCATTATCGAATTCATATGCCGCACCGATACCGGTGCGAAACTCCGCCGTCGATTTAAAGGAAAGGATCTTATCGCTTCCACGGCTGTAATAGCCCACCGCCGCATCGGGGAGTATCAGGATATGATCCGTCAAATGCAGATCAAACGTAATGCCCCCATAGCCCATGAGAGCGCCTTTGGTCGTGACCATACCGCCGGCGAAGACGCCAAAATCCCACAGCCGCCAACCAGGCCTCAGCTGCAAATCGAAGGCCTCCGAATCCGCCTTATGGAATACGTCGAAAGATCCGACCTCGAGCTGGGAGCGCCACAGATCGTCTGCTTTGGCCGCTGTTGCGAACGAAAGCGCCACCGCGCCGGCAGCGAGCATAACGCCACGAAACATCATGGAACTCCCTCATCGAACTCTTGATCTGTCTATTCACTAGCAAGGACAGACGAATTCCACCAGAGACATGGCGGATCGACAGGACGGCCGACAGCAAAACGCCCGGCCGTTTCGGGCCGGGCGCGCATTACTAGAATGCAGCTAGCGGGGTTCAGATGGTTGCGAACGCCGGCTTCGCCATATGTTCGATCGTCGCGGTAACACGTGCGCTGATCGGTTCAATAGCCTCATTTGTAATCTTGATCGCAAGTTCCGAAATGTGAGTGGCTTCGGAAACAACGTGATCGAAAGTGCTCTTGGTATAGGCGTTCTGCAGGTCGGTGAACTCAGTCAAAGTCTTGGCACTGATCAAGGCCTTCGCCGTGGTCATACCGGATTCGACTTGGGCTTGGGTCAAACCGACGAACGTCTTTGCCAATTCTTCGAAGCCGTGAAAGAAAATGGTTCCAGCCTGAACGAAGGCGTCCATATTCGACTTGCCGAACGCGGCAACTTCATCAGCTGCCTTGAATTGGGTTTCCGCAGCCTTGGCAAACTGATCCTTGGCAACATCGACAACGCTTGCGGCAGAAGCCTTGGTCGTTTTAGTGGTCATTACGCTCTCCTCAACTAAAAGGTTGATGCGACCGCTAGACCAATCCGATCCCGCGATCAGATTATGTTGCAGCGCAGCATTCTATTTGCGGCGCGCACACGCACTTGTCAAGTCGGGGCGCAGGTCTTTGCATTCCCATCATTTTTTTCTGGACATGGGATTCACTGACTCGTAACCATGATTCATCGCTGATTTGATTGGGGGTCGAGCCCAGGGTGTTTATGAAAACCGGGCGTAACCATCCTTATGGCTTCATCAGAGCCACTCCTCAGAAGCGCTTTAGCGTATTGCTTTTGTGTGTGTTTTTTATTGCCACAGCTCTGTCGACCAGACCGGCCTTGGCCATCGACGCCTCAATCGTTATCGATGCCAACACGGATACGGTTATCAGCCAGGAAAACCCGGACCGGCTTCTTCATCCAGCATCGATGAGCAAGCTCATGACGCTGTATCTTACCTTTGAGGCGCTTGAGGCGGGACGAATTACGCTGCAGCGCAACCTTCCAGTCTCCGAACATGCGGAATCCATGTCGCCGACCAAACTCAACCTGGTCGCCGGCCAGACGATCAGGGTCGAAGACGCTATCTTGTCGCTGGTGACCCTCTCGGCAAACGATTCAGCGGTTGTCTTAGCTGAAGCCCTAGGCGGATCCGAAGACCGTTTCGGCCAACTGATGACCAGAAAGGCCCATCAAATCGGCATGGTCAATACGAACTTCCGCAATTCAAACGGACTTCCGGATCCTGCTCAAATTTCCACTGCACGGGACATGGCCATATTGTGCCGCGCGTTGATCCATCGTTTTCCGCAATACTACCATTATTTCTCGGTTCGGGAGTTTACCTATAACGGCATCGAGCACGCCAACCACAATCACCTGATGAGCAGGTACGAAGGGATGGACGGCTTAAAGACCGGGCTGACGAACGCGTCGGGCTTTAACCTTGCGGCCTCAGCGGTGCGCAACGGGCGGCGACTTATCGGTGTCGTATTCGGTGGCACGAGTGCTGTGCAGCGCGATGATTTTATGGCCGGACTTTTAGACGACGGATTTCGACGTAGCGGCAGTCTTGCGATGACCACTGCCGTGCCGCCCCCCATACCGGGCCATAAGCCCAGCGGATCGGAGATCCTGCAACCGCAGACTACCGCCTCTCTCCCAGTTGTCCCGGCCTTGCCCGTCACGACACCTAAGCCGATCAGTGAAGCCGGCGACAATCCGGTCGTGACGCAACAAGCCCAGACCGGCACTCAACCCGTACTCGCCGACAATCAGCCTGCATCCGCACCGGGGCAACCCGGCGGCGTCAAAGTGAACGCTTCCAGACCAACCAGCATTGGCGCCCTCGCCACGATAAGCGAACAGGGAATTGCCGGACAGGGCGACGAAGAAGGGCCTGACGATAGGCATCCTGCAACCGCACCGCAGCGTCGTACGGGACAGCGTGTCGCCATGCTCATCACACCCAAAGCGACACGCTCCCCGGCGCCAAAGCTGCCGCCCGTTGCTAGCGAAGCACTCTGGAGCATTCAAGTCGGTGCCTATGCGACCCGACAGGCTACTGAAATAGCAATCCGGCAAGCGATAAAGCGCGCACCCGATTTGCTTAAGCACGCCACAGCAACCGTTGTGGCATCGCAGCAAAAGCACGGAACACTATATCGAGCACGCCTTTCGGGGCTCGATGCCACTGATGCGCGTAAAGCGTGCCATCTTTTGCTCCACTGCATGACCGTCCCACCGGGCGCTTCTTAGAGTAATCCCATGCGCCGTCTCAGCCATATTATCATCAGGGGTCGAGTCCAAGGCGTCAGCTTTCGCGCCTGGGCCATCCGGGAAGCCGAAAGCCGAGGCCTGGATGGATGGGTCCGCAACCGGGAGGACGGCGGGGTTGAGATGATTTTTGCGGGCCATTCACCCGCAATCGATGAAATAATTCTCGCTTGCCGATCTGGTCCTGACGCCGCGCTCGTGACCGATGTCATCGAGTTGCCCACAAGCGACGACCCAGGTCTGGGGTTTCGCATCCGCAGCTGATTGCGCTATGGCCGGCTGATAGATCTCGACCAGAGCGCAGGATCGAAGCCTCTAGCTCCGTAACAACATCGTCTCTATTTCGCCATGATTGTCACGTTGACTAGGCGGAACAGACAAATGCTCCGTCGCTCGGACGGGGGTTGGAGGGCGACATGTCGGTGCCGGGTCGGATCGGAATTATCCTCATCATCGCGTTGGCGCTGGTCGATGCGCTGATTTTGGCCAGCGGGGCCAAGCATGCGGCGACCGCAATCGAAACGCACGCCTTGATCGAACAAACTGCAATGCAGCCCGCACTGGTCGTGCATGAAACCGATGGCGATTCACTTGTCCGGCCGGAGGCCCGCAAGACCCTAATCTCGACTGCGCTTCACGAGATCAATGCGTTTATGGCGAGACACGGCGAAAAGCCCGCCGGAATTTGATCTAGTCTGTGGCCTAGTCGTCGATCGCCTGATAGATCGCCGTTTCACAATCGGTTCGCATTGTGCTGCCGGCGCCGAAATAGAGCTGAACCATCATAAGAGCGATCAGGTCTTCCTTCGGGTCCGCCATCCACCAGGTTCCATAAGCACCCGGCCACCCGACACGCCCGGGCGATCCCAGCCAGTCCTGTTGCGTCGGATTGTCGGCGATCGACAATCCAAGGCCGAATCCCATTGAGGTCCAGAACGGCATGCCCAGAAAGGGCGTAGCCCGCTCGGCCGACGTCAGATGATCGGTCGCCATCAGTTCCAACATCGTGCGCGACAGCAACCTCACGCCGCCGCAACGACCCCGGCCCAAGATCATCTTGGCAAACTTCAGATAGTCATCGGCGGTGGAAACCAAGCCTGCGCCTCCTGACGGAAAGCTTCCGGGATTGCGCCAACGGCTCGTCTGGGGATGGTCCTGTACGACCCGTCGGCCGGTTTTCGGGTCCGGAGTATATGCGGGGCCGAATCTGTCGCTCTTATTGTCCGGCACCCAGAAAAACGTGTCCTGCATTCCGAGGGGTTCGAAAATCCGCGTGCGCAGGAAATCGGCGAAGCTTAGTCCCGAAGCACGCTGGATCAGTACTCCCAGAACATCGGTCGAGAATCCATAATGCCAGCGCGCGCCGGGCTCATAGACAAGCGGCAATGCACCCAGGCGCGCCATCCAGTCGTCCATGGAGAGGTCGCCCGGCAAGACCAGGGCATTGAAATCGAACATTGCCGCAGCCAATGGCCCTTCGGCTGTCAGCGGATAAGGGATGCCCGATCGATGAAGGAGAAGATCCTTGAGGGTAATAGGGCGCGGAGCGTCATAGACGTCATCCAACGCCGAACCAGGGGTTCGCAGGACTTTTCGACGGCTAAGTTCAGGCAGGAACTTATCGACAGACTCCCCCAGGCGAAGCTTTCCTTCCTCGACAAGCATGAGTGCGGCGACGCTGACGATGGGCTTGGTCATTGACGCGATTCGGAACAGGCTGTCCCTGCGCATGGGAATCTTTGCCTCTTCGTCCTGCCAGCCGATGACGTCGCAATGAGCGATTTCCCCATGGCGATGAACCAGCGTAACGACGCCGGTCACCGCACCTTGATCGACATGCGATTTCATCGCCGCGGTCAGACGCCCCAATCGTTCGCTTGAGAAACCACTCAATCCCGACATGACCTACCCCGAAAATTTAGATTTGTTGGTTGAGCTGTTCTACCTGAATTGCCGAAAAGCAAAAGGCCGGAGGGTTGCCCCTCCGGCCTTCGCATTTCGTAACGGTCGGCTTGGCTAGACCGGACTTAGAAGTCCATGTCGCCCATGCCGCCCATGCCGCCGCCGCCCGGCATTTGCGGGGCCTTCTTTTCAGGACGCTCGGCGACCATCGCCTCGGTCGTGATCAGCAGGCCGGCCACCGATGCGGCGAACTGCAGAGCGGAACGCACGACCTTTACCGGGTCGATGATGCCCGATTTCACCATGTCGGTGAATTCGTTCTTCTGCGCGTCGTAGCCATAGTTTGTGTCGGTCGATTCCTGCAGCTTGCCGACAACGACTGAGCCGTCGACGCCTGCATTCTCGGCGATTTGACGAACCGGAGCCTGAAGAGCATGACGAACGATGTCGATGCCACGGCGCTGGTCGTCATTTGCCGGCTTCAGGCCGGCGAGAGCCTTCTGGCCGTAAAGCAGGGCCACACCGCCGCCAGCGACAATGCCTTCTTCAACCGCTGCGCGGGTCGCATGCATCGCGTCTTCGACGCGATCCTTGCGTTCCTTCACTTCGACTTCGGTCGCGCCGCCGACACGGATAACTGCAACGCCGCCAGCCAGCTTTGCCAGACGTTCCTGCAGTTTTTCCTTGTCATAGTCCGACGTGGTCTCTTCGATCTGTGCACGGATCTGTGCGGTACGGGCTTCGATATCGGCCTTCGCGCCGGCGCCGTCGATGATGGTGCTGTCGTCTTTTGTCAGACGTACCTTCTTCGAGGTGCCGAGATAGTCGACGGTGACGTTCTCAAGCTTGATGCCCAGATCTTCGCTGATGACCTGGCCGCCGGTGAGCACTGCGATATCTTCCAGCATCGCCTTACGACGATCGCCAAAGCCCGGAGCCTNNCGCAGCTTGTTGACGACCAGGGTCGCCAACGCTTCGCCTTCGATATCTTCCGCAATGATGAGCAGCGGACGACCCGACTGCACAACCGCCTCGAGAAGCGGCAGCATCGGCTGAAGGCCGGACAGCTTCTTCTCGTGAAGCAGGATGTACGGGTTGTCGAGCTCAGCGACCATCTTCTCTGCGTTGGTCACGAAGTAGGGGGACAGATAGCCACGGTCGAACTGCATGCCTTC
>PLTD01000061.1 GCA_003165335.1 Rhodospirillales bacterium
GACCAAGCCGAGAAATAGGATTGTCACATTCATTTGAACTCCTCGCAGTAAATGGGTATCGGTGCGGCTGCCGCGTGTACCCTCCGCATGCGAGTTGGAACTGGCGTACCCACTTGAACTCGCCGCGAATTGGCTCGCCGGGAAGCCATTATTCACACGTATAAGATATGAATTGGGCTGAATAGCGCGGGATGATATCAACCAGATGAGAGAGCATCGGCGAAAAAGAATGCATCGTCCCGTTTTGGCGTTTGCAAGCATCGTATTCACGACCCTCGTCGTGGGTGTGTTGTTCGCGGTCGAATGCTCAACACCAGCCCTGGCAGCCAATCAAGATTTATTGGACAAAGCGAAGGCCGCCATCGCGATATCGGGCATCCAATGTGATCTCGCCGATGCGCGCGAAATCTCCCTGACGAATGAATCTGCTCCCAATTCCTCGCGGGGCGGTCGCAGAGGTGGTGGAATGGGTGGCGGCGGGATGGGCGGTGGCAGTCGAGGTGGGGGCTCAAGGTTCGATGACGACTCCGGCGGCGGCATTGCGATGGCAAAGCCAGGTGCTCAGCGAACCGCAATCTATGAGGTTGCTTGTCACGAAGGGTTAGGTTTTGTCGTAATTTTAGGCCCTAGTGGGCCGAGCGGTGCTGCAAACTCCGACGGCGCACCTTCCCAGGCTCCTGCCGTTAGTGACGCGCCGAAAATTTTGGCGGAGCCCTTTAATTGCTTGGAACTGGAGGAGTCACCGGACAAGCTCGCCCGGAAACTCCGGTGTCAACTCGATGCCAATAAGGATCAAAGCCACGGGCTAGAGTCCCTGGTTGCCAGCGTCAATATCACATGCCCTATTACAGCCCGACACAGTTTGGGCCACACCGAAAAGGCAAGTTTCTTTGAGATCGCCTGCCAAAATGGCGAGGGTTATATTCTGACCACAAGTCGGGCACTTCGGTTCGATCAGACCGTGCGGGCAATCCCGTGTTACTCTGTCCCGCCTGACGCCGGGATGAGCTGCACGCTCACGGACGTCGCTGGCACCTTACAGGCTCTGAAAGAATTCGTCTCGACCAAGACGCAAGATTGCTTACCGGTGGCGCAAAGGCTTGTCGGCATTTCGTCGGTTGGGAATATGGTCTTTGAAGTTGGGTGTCAGTCAGGCGTTGCCTATATGGTTCGCCGCACTCAAAGCAATAGCTTCGATACGCTCACCGCCTGCACAGAAAAGGCGATCAGCAATTCTTGCAAGCTGACAAATCTGACGGCGCGATGAAGCTGCCGTTTTGGAGCTGCAGGCGATCCCCGCAGGCTGTCGCTTTCGCTCCAAACCGTCTGTGTGGCTGCCATTGGTCTAGTGGCTGTTCGGTATGCTCACGAACAGAGCGAGTAGAGCAGGCCCGACAAGCCTGGCGATCAAGCGATGCGTTGTCGCCGTTTGGGCACGTCCCGGTTCAGGAAGGCTCTCCTGAGGTTGTTGCTCTTTATGTCTTCGCCGATGTGCGCGCTTCGGCGAGAGCTTCATGGCGTTTGGCGAATAGCTTGTCCGAGCCGATTGCGGTGGTTACACGGTGTCGGTCAATGTCGGCGCGGAGCGACGGGCAGACGCGAGCGAACGCGATTTCGATATTGCGGCGAGCCAATTCGTCAATCAGCGCCAAGACGACACGAGCGGCTATGTAGTCCAGGTCTGTGATCGCATTAGCTTCGATTATCACCCAGCTGACTGGAACTGGTGCGTCATCCACCAGAGCACGCAGCTCGTCGGCAAAGCGCGCCGCGTTTGCGTAGAAGAGATCTGCGCCAAAGCGATAGAGAATAATGATACCGGGTTCGCTTTGCTGCCCCGGCGTAGCCGGCACTGTGATCCAACCATGTTCGCTTGTCGGATCTCGCTGCAACACTGCCGTATGCGGCCGATAGCTTTGGCGCACGTGCCTCAGAAGCGAGAGCGTGATTGCCAGCAGTAGGCCCTCCTCGACGCCGATGACCGCGACAGCGCTAGCCGTGGCAATCGCAAGTTTGAATTCCCCGGGCTTTCTGGCCGCATCGCACGGAATGTGGCGACATCGATCATCCCGATCGCAATCGCAAATACGATCGCAGCGAGCACGCAGCGCGGCAGATATTGGAGCGGCGCGGTCAGCGTCAACAGGACGACGAGAACGCAAATGCCAAACACGATTTGAGCAAGCTGGCCGCGGGCACCGGCGCGGTCGGCCATCGCGGTCTGGGTAGGGCTCCCATTGACCACGAATGAGCCGCTGATTGCTGCCGCACCATTTGCAAGGGCCAATCCCAATATGTCGGAATCCTCGTCAACGGGTTCCTCGTAACGCGCTGCGAAGGCGCGCGCTGTTGCTGCGCTCTGGGCAATTATCACGACGAAGCAGGAGGCGGCGATCGGGAGAAGCTGAAGAATTGCTTTCCAGCCTACGAAGGACAAGCCGAACGAGGGCAATCCTCCTGGAACAGACCGATCGTTGTCACTCCTAGCGCGGTCAAATTCCCGGCTCGGCTGGCGGCGATTGTAGCCGCCACCAGTACCAGAGAAATCGGAATGCGCGGTGCGATTCGTCTGCCGACAAGTATCGCTACCGCCACAAACAGGGAAAGCACGAGTGTGGGAGCGTTGAAACGCGTGACCCCGAGTGCGATCTGCCCTATCTGCGAGATTGTGCTGCGAGAAACGACCGTAATACCGAGCATGTCGCCCAGCATTGCGATTGCGACCTGAATCCCGACTCCTGTCAGGAAGCCAACCAGCACGGTGCGCGACAAGAAATCGGCAAGAAAGCCGAGCTTCAAGATCCTGGCCAGCAGAAGCATACCTGCCGTGAGGAGCGCGGTCGTTGCTGCGAGCGACATATATTGCGCACTACCGGGTGCGGCCATGCGACTGTTCGAGCCCGCCAAGATCGCTGCGGTGCCGGAATCAGCGGCGACGACAAGGTGTCGCGAAGATCCGAGCGCGGCAAAGGCAAGGGGGGCCAGCAGTGCGGTGTAGAGACCGGTAGCCAACGGCATGCCGGCTATACGTGCGTAACCCAACAATTGGGGAACGTTCATGGACGCGAGTGTGACGCCGGCCACAATGTCGCGCAAGCCTCCCGCCGACCGCCAACGAGCCGGACCCCTTCAAACAATTTCAGTGGCGCTAGCCTTTTCATTCCAAACTCATAAACACAAATAAGCTGCCTTCGTGCCTCGAGTGTAGACGCAAGATTACTCTAGAGACTTAGCGCTATTGCCATGACATAAGCCTTGTGATGTAGGCGAAGTCATTGGTTAGGGGCCTCGGGTTCGGGCGCGTTCGATGGGCGAATCCAATATAACGGAAGCTGGGCGTTCGAGAATGCTCTGAAAGTCGGAGCCACTCAGAGGGCCGAGGCATAATGCACGAAATCTCTGCCAATAGTCACGACAGGTTTGTGAATGGGATAAACAAGCGCTGGAAAGTCCCCCCCCTCAGCTTCCCGGAATCGCCGTTATCCGATCTAGATTTGCTTTTCGGGAAAGTGTGGACCTCCAGCAGGATAGTGCCACCTAGCCGTCTTGGGCCGTTGCTATTTGCGCTCTAGCCAAGCGAGCCCTTGAACAGCGCCAACAGTTCGCCCCAATGCCGCTCTGCAGCAGCCTCGTTGTAGATAGAGGGGGGGAAGTCCGTCATCGTCCAACCGTGAAGCGCGCCCGCGTAAATCTCGCAGCGGTGATCGGCACCGGCGGCGCTGAGCGCGTTCTCCAGTCGCTCTGCCATCTCCAACGGATAAGAGTTGTCCTGGTCGGCTCCGGCAACGTAAATGCGCCCCTTCATTTTCGGCGCGAGCAGATGCGGACTCAATTCCGTGTCGATTGCCAGATTGCCACCGTGAAAACTCGCCGCTCCAGCTATTCGCTCGGGAAAGGTTCCCGCCACAGTCAGCGAGATCGCGCCTCCCATGCAGTAGCCTGTTGTTCCGACCTTACTACCCGTGACGTCGTCTCGCCTGTCCAGCCATGCGAGAAAGGCCTGCGTATCAGCAGCAGCCCGGTGATTGTCGGTAGACTGGAAAAGATACCCAAGAGCCGCCCGAAAATCGCCCATCGCAAAGATCTTCTTCGGGTCCATCGGTTCGTAACGTCCGGCTCGATAAAAAAGATCGGGCAACAGCACGACGTAGCCGCTGTCGGCAAGCCGCTGTCCCATGCTGAACAGCGTCGGCCGGATACCGAGGCCGTCCATGTAGAATATCACTGCTGGCCACCGGCCGGCACGTGCGGGCGTGAAGACGTGGGCTGGGCAATCGCCGTCGTGGGTGCGGATCGAAACCTGCTCGTGACTCATAGTTCTATCCTCCGATTGCTTGTTGCAGATTACCACCGGTCATTTTGCCGACCCAAGCAGATTGCGCGAAGCGGAAATTTAAATTGTTTACAGACACCGGACATGTTCGCTCGTTAGCAATATTTGGACTGACAGTGCCGCTGCAAGTGTTCAGCGAAAGCCGCACCTTCAATGCTCTGCTACAGCCGTAGAGTGAGCAGGCAGCGGAACAACATGCGGGTCGGACGGGTTGCCGAACGCAGACCCAGGAAGAATGAAAGAAATGCGTTTGCGCGCTGCGTCGGCTTCTGTCGCGAGTTCGTTTCGAACGCGACGTCACGGACCTTGGAAAACTTGTCACCTATAAGGTCGGAGAAGGTTAAGCAATAGCTTCATAAGAACATCACTGCCGATCACTGTACGATCTGAACATGACGGAACCCAGAAACTATTGTTGGCTTCAGTGTTAAGTTATTAGATCAGAAAAAAGCATTAATGCGCTTTATTAATTAAGTTTAGTTCCAAATATTGTACCGGCTGGCTACGACAACACACCAGCAATTGCTTTTAATATTTGCTCTCATTGGCACAGAAAGGTCTCCGGCATGCGCAAAGAGACGCAAGATTGGCTCACCGATCAGCATCTTATTCTCTTCGGGAGGATCATACAGTGGTTCGCGCGCCATGAAGTGCTTATGCAGGAGATTATGGCGACGGTCAGCGGCGCGGACGCTACGTCGATCAAGTTGATGACCAACACCCTCAGCTTTGCCGAAAAACGTGATGCTTTGCTAAACCTGCTCCATCATCGAGCAGTCCAGATAGGTCGAATTGACCGAATTCGCGAACACCTCGAGGTACCTCACACGTTTACCGCGCTACGCGATGACATCGCGCATTCAATGTGGATTGAAGGAAAGCCTGAAAATTTGATCAGTCCTGCTTGGCTTACGGACGGCCCTCTCACTGCTATCAAGCCCCTGCATGATATTGGCGGCAACACACAGCCTTTTATTGAAGGTTATGAAGATAAAGTCACTTATACACTGGATGAACTAAGAGAAATATATGAGAATCTGAAAAATAACTATGTCAGATTTCATGAGTATTCAGATGAAATTGGCTTCGTGTCTTCGAGCGCGCTTTGAGCTGCGCTGGAGTGGCGGCAGAGCCCAGGCGATCGTGTTCGTCGCATGTGACAACGCAGCGTTCGCTAGTGGCCGGTCCGCTTCAACTGACAGAACCCAAAGTGTCTGGTGAGGGTTTCGTGGGCGTTGATCTGTGGCTTTTGCGTTCTTAGCCCCGGGTGTGCACAGGTGGGCGTAGCCCGCGCGGGCTACTTTCCCACCGCGACGGTAACGCCTGGATTCACTAGAACCGGAACGGGTGGGGCAGCCTCCGTTTCAGCGGCCGGTGTCGCGGGCGCTTCGCCACCGAGCAAAGGGGGCAGCTACGCCACCGATTTTTCATTGCCGTTCGACGTGTCGTGGGAGCTGGACCTATGGGGTCGCATCCGCAACACGGTCCGCGAGTATCAGTACGCCGCGCAGGTAAGCGCTGCGGATCTCGCGGCCTATTACTTCGAACTCCGCGGGCAAGATGCGCTGCAGGATTTATATAACCGTACCATCGAAGCCGATCAAAAGTCGCTCGACCTTACCCGCGCTCTGACCGATACTGGCATCGATAATCAGGAGGCCGTTGCCGAAGCAGACGTGACGCTCGAGAACGCGGAGGCAACCGGTATCGGTATCGCCACGAATCGCGCCCTGTACGAGCATGCGATCGCAACACTGATTGGCAAGCCTCCTTCGGCGTTTTCCATGCCTGTGAAATTCCTAAATACACCGGTTCCTGCTATCCCTGTCAGTATCCCCTCGCAGTTACTCCAGCGGCGTCCGGATATTGCCGCCGCAGAACGTACCATGGCGCAGGCGAATGCGATCATCGGAGTTGAAAAGGCGGCGTACTACCCAACGCTGAGTCTTACAGCAAGCGGCGGGTTACAGGCGTCCACCATCGCGACATTATTCTCACCTCCGGCGCTCCTCTGGTCGCTCGGGGCATCGGCTTCCGAAACGATCTTCGACGGTGGTCTTCGCGACGCTACAGTAACGCAGTACACAGCGACCTATAATGCAGACGCCGCTGCCTATAGGCAGACCGTGCTAACAGCATTTCAACAGGTGGAAGACTCGATTGCTACTCTGCGTGTGCTCTCGCATCAGATCGCCCGTCAAGAAGCGGCGGTCCAAGCAGCGCAAAGATACCTGGACCTTGCTACTACGCAGTACCAGACTGGTCTTGATCCCTACCTCACCGTGATGACTGCGCAAACGACACTATTGAGCGATCAGCAGTCTTTGGTAACTCTGCGCGTGAGCGAGATGACTGCGGCGGTTCAGTTGGTCCAAGCCCTCGGAGGCGGATGGGACGTCACACAAATTCCAGCAGCATCACCGGTTTCGTCCAAAGAGGCGTTGCTTGAAGCGCAATGAACTCATCGGCAGTAACTTTCCACCTTCGGCGCTTTCAATCGTTTGGCTATGGGCGAGCCCCGGTCACCAGAATTTCGGTGTCGAAATCTCTGCGGATGCAAGAGCGCCACTGAGGTCATCGTGCTATTGGGCTCTCGTCGATCGGAAGGATCGACAGAAAATCGAACACTTGGTCGCGGACCGCCAAAACCGGAATGGGGTCGGTCGTCGGATGATTTTGCTTCTTTAGATCAAGCTTTTGCGCCTTCCCTCGATGAAAAGAGGGCGTGCGCGCTTGCGTCGGAGTGGAATGGGGTTGGGGTTGAACCCGCCATCTAATGCGCCACGCTATATCCTCATCCCATTGCGCGAATCGGGTGGGGACAGGCACTATGGCTTTTGCGGTGCGGAATCGGTAAATTCGACGCAACTGGGCCTTGATCATCGCCCGAAAGAGTATTGGACCATGCAGGTAATCCTAGCCCAACCCCGCGGATTTTGTGCCGGCGTTGAGCGCGCGATTGAAATCGTCGAACGCGCGATCGATAAATTCGGCGCCCCGGTCTATGTCCGCCATGAAATCGTCCATAACCGCCATGTCGTCGAAAGCCTGAGGGCAAAGGGCGCCCATTTCGTCGATGAGTTGGACGAGGTGCCGCCGGGCGGCATCACGATCTTCAGCGCGCACGGCGTAGCTCAGACGGTTGAGAAGGCCGCGGCCGAACGCGGGTTGCCGGTCATCGACGCAACCTGCCCGTTGGTTTCCAAAGTTCATATCGAGGGCCGGCGCTATGCCGCCCAGGACCGCACAGTGATTCTGATCGGCCACGCCGGCCATCCCGAGGTCGAGGGCACGATGGGGCAGATCCCCGGCGGCGTTCACCTGATCTCAACCGTCGAGGATGTCGCGAAGCTTGAGGTCAAGGACCCGGACAAGCTTGCCTATGTGACCCAGACGACGCTGAGCGTGGACGATACGCGGGCGATCATCGAGGCTCTGCGGGCGCGATTCCCGGCCATTTCCGGGCCGGACACCAAGGATATCTGCTATGCGACCCAGAACCGCCAGCGCGCGGTGCGGGAACTGGCCACCGTGGTCGATGTTCTGCTGGTGGTGGGTGCGCGCAACAGCTCGAATTCCAACCGGTTGGCCGAGATCGGCACGGAGCTTGGGATTCCCAGCTATCTGATCGAGGACGCCAAGGCGCTGAACCCCGAATGGATCGCCGGCAAGACTTCGATCGGGATCACGGCGGGCGCATCGGCTCCGGACACTCTGGTCACCGAACTGATTGAAACATTGCGCCAATATGCCGACATTCAGGTGTCGGCCTTGCCCGGCGTCGATGAGAATGTCCGCTTTCGCCTGCCGCCCGAGCTTACCGATCGGGCTAAGGTCGCGTAATATAACTAAGTCCGCCTTTTAAGCGGATCAGGAGGTTACCCATGGGCCTAGCGCTCAACCAGATCGTCAAAGTCGGCGCCTATGTCGTCAAACAGCAGCTGAAAGGCGTAAAGCGCTATCCGCTCGTGCTGATGCTGGAGCCACTGTTCAAATGCAATCTGGCCTGCTCGGGCTGCGGCAAGATCGATTACCCGGATGAAATCCTGAATCAGCGCCTGTCGGTCGAACAATGCCTCGAGGCGGTCGACGAATGCGGCGCGCCTGTCGTTTCCATCGCCGGCGGCGAGCCGCTGCTGCACAAGGAAATGGCCGAGATCGTCAAAGGCATTATCAAGCGCAAGAAGTTCGTCATCCTGTGCACGAACGCCCTTCTGCTCGACAAGCGGATGGACGAGTACGAACCCAACCCTTATTTCACCTGGGACATCCACCTGGACGGCGACAAGGAGATGCACGACATCGCTGTCGACCAGAAGGGCGTCTATGACCGTGCCGTGGCCGTGCTGAAAAAGGCCAAGGCTCGCGGCTTCCGTGTCTGCATCAACACCACACTGTTCAACAACGCCGACCCGGAGCGCGTCGCCAAGTTCTTCGACGAAGTCACTGCGATGGGTATCGACGGGATCATGACCTCGCCGGGCTATGCCTATGAGAGGGCACCGGACCAGGCGCATTTCCTGAACCGGACCACGACGAAGAACCTGTTCCGCGACATCCTGCGGCGCGGCAAAGGCAAGAAATGGATGCTGGGCCATTCGCCCCTGTTCATGGACTTCCTGGCCGGCAACCAGAGCTATGCCTGCACGCCCTGGGGTAACCCGACTCGCAATTACTTCGGTTGGCAGAAGCCCTGCTATTTGATCGGCGAGGGCTATGTCAGCACCTTCAAGGAACTGATGGAGACGACGGATTGGGATGCCTATGGCGTCGGCAATTACGAGAAATGCGCCGACTGCATGGTCCATTCCGGTTTCGAGGCGACTGCGGTTCTGGACTCGGTCAAGCATCCGCTGAAGGTGGCGATGGCCGCGATCCGCGGGCCGCGCACCGAAGGGCCGATGGCGCCGGATATCTCTCTTGAGAACCAGCGTCCGGCCGAATATGTCTTCTCAGATCATGTGAAGACTGCAATGGAACGCCTTAAGCATGCACCGAAAGTTACCACCGACGTGGCGACGGCCGGTGACGGGGAGTTCGCCCAGAGCGCTGAGTAGGACTGAGCGCAGAGTAAACCGAACTATCTCGACAGGCGGCGGACAGCGCGGCGCAGCGACTTCAGCGCCTTGCCGGTTTCCCGGGCGGTCCGGATCAAGGCCGGTATCTGAGTGGGGTTTTTGAGCACGGACCAGAGCACCGCCAATATGCGCGGTTGACCCGTCGGGCTGAGCGCGAGCAGGGCTGCCGGCGGAAGCCCGTGAGCGGCCGGGTCGGCGATGGTTCTGAGCGCGATGAATTTGACCCCGTTCTCTTGGGCCACACGGGCGACGGGTCCGCTTTCCATATCGACCGCCAAAGCGCCCGTGCGGGCCAGGATTTCAGTCTTTTCCTGGCGCGTGGAGACGATGCTCCAACTGCTGTAGATGGCGCCGGTATGGGCCTTTATCACCTTGGCGCTGCTGTCCAGAGCGGGATAGCGGTCGAATTCGGTAATGACCTCGGTGGCGACGATGCGCGAGCCGGGCCGCAAGGTTGGCGATAGGCCTCCGGCGATGCCGAAGCTCATCAGAGTCGTGGCGCCGGCATTGATGAGGTCGAGCGCCTGGCGGGCCGCGACATCCGGCCTCCCGCCCGAGCACAGAACATTGGGAGTGAGGCGCCGCGCGAGCTTGGCCTCGGAGGCCAGACCGACAATGATGCCGATCTGCGGGAAAGGTGGGGCCGGCTCGGTCACATCCCCCAGGCCGTGACCTTGGTATTGCTGCGCATCAGATTGCGATAACGCGACACCGCCCAGACCGGGAAGAACTGGCGATAGCCGTGGTAGCGCAGATAGAAGACGCGGGGGAATCCGACGGCGGTGTAGCTGTCCTCGTCCCAGGTGCCGTCCCTATTCTGGTTTTTGGCCAGAAACTCCACTCCGCGGGCGACTGCCGGATTCTCGACCTCGCCGGCAGCCATCAGGCCCAGCACGGCCCAGGCGGTCTGAGAGGGTGTAGACACGACTTTCGGGCTCTTAGTGAAATCCTTATAGTAGGATTCCCCGCCTTCGCCCCAGCCGCCGTCCTCACCCTGGCAGGCGAGCAGATAGTCGACTCCCTTGCGCACCATGGGATCGGTAATGTCGATATGGACGGCGTTCAGCGCATTCAGCGCCGACCAGGTGCCATAGATATAGTTGGTGCCCCACCGGCCGAACCAGGAACCGTCCGGCTCCTGCTCTCGCCGCAGATAGTCGATCGCACGGGCAATCGGGGGATGTTCCCTCGTGTGGCCTAGCTGCGCCAACATGCCGATACAGCGCGCCGTCACGTCCACTGTCGGCGGATCGAGCAGGGCGCCGTGATCCGCAAAGGGGATATGGTTCAGATAGTAATGCTCGTTATCGACCTCGAAGGCAGCCCAACCGCCGTTCAAGCTCTGCATACCCTCGACCCATTCCGTCGCCCGTTCGATCGCCGGGGTGTATTGCGGGTCCTGGCTGCGATCCAGCGCCATGGCGACCACGGCGGTGTCGTCCAGATCGGGGTAGTGCGCGTTTTCGTATTGGAAAGCCCATCCGCCGGGACGTAGATTCGGCCGGCGGGCTACCCAATCGCCCTTCACGTCGAGAATCTGCTTGCTCTTCAGCCACTCCAGACCGCGCTTCGCCTTGGCTATGGCTTCCGGGTCACCGCTCTCGAGCAACGCGTGGCAGGCCAGACCGGTGTCCCACACCGGCGAGACGCA
>PLTD01000101.1 GCA_003165335.1 Rhodospirillales bacterium
CCAACTGGAAATGGTAATGCGGATCATAGGCCGGCGGATTGGGAGCAAAGCTGCGTGCCGGACCATGTTCGAAGCCCTGGTCGACTGGCAGGATCACGAGTTTCCCGGTGCCGGCGAGACGTCCTTGCATCAACATGCGGGCCAGGTTGGCCTTCGTGCCGGGATTGTCGCTTTCGTAATAGGAAAGAATTTTTCGGACGCGCGGCGTCATTTTCATGATTGTCTATCCCGCTTAAGTTATGTGACTTGTGAATAGCCGAAATTCGTCACTGCTGGCAAACATTGCCGGACGTGGAGAGCGAATTATTGTGCGGTTTCGCACCAGATTTGGGCCCGGTAGCCGGGGTCCTGGGCATCCAGCAGGTCAAACGCCTCCGGCCGGGTCGTCAGAACGGATGCGCCGGTCTGAGCTGCGACTTCGGCCAGCCTTTTGGCTGCGCTCGTCGAGCCGGTAAAAATCACATGGCTCAGCCCGATTTTCAGCGCCGCCAGAACGTCGCCGCTGCGATCGCGGCAGTCCAGAATTGCGGTCAGTGCGACTTCGGGATATTCGGCCGCGCCCTCTTCGGCCAATGCGGCGAACCAACCTGCCCCGGCAAAGGCGGACGCACCTGGTGCGCTGAGAGCGACGATGGGCCGACCGCTTACGGCTCCGGCTTTCATAGCCGCACGCAGATGGATCAGGCTGTGGACCGTGAAATAGGCGGGCCGGGCGTTATCGGGCATGGCCGAATTTGCCGCGGCCCGCTGAGCTCATGCTAAAGCAGCGCCGCCATCTTGGCGGCGGTGTCGCTCATCCTGCAGGAAAAGCCCCACTCGTTATCGTACCAACTCATGACTCTGACGAAGGTGCCCTCGATGACTTTCGTCTCGTTCAGGGCGAAGATCGAGGAATGGGAATCATGGTTGAAGTCGCTCGACACCAGCGGATCGGTATAGGTGCCGAGAATGCCCTTGAGCGGGCCTGAGGCTGCCGCGGCTGAGATCGCGGCGTTGATTTCCCCGACGCTGGTTTCGCGTTTGGCGACGAACTTGAAGTCGACGAGCGATACGTTCGGCGTCGGCACACGAACCGACACGCCGTCCAGCTTGCCCTTCAGATCGGGTAGAACCTTGCCGACGGCCTTTGCGGCGCCGGTCGAGGTGGGGATCATATTGATCGCCGCGGCACGGGCGCGATGGAGGTCGCTGTGCATCGTATCCACTGTCGTCTGGTCGCCGGTATAGGAATGGATCGTGGTCATAAAGCCATGAGTGATGCCAATGGCATTGTGGATCACGAAGGCAACCGGGGCCAAGCAATTGGTCGTACAGGACGCGTTTGAGATGATCGTGTCGCTTGCCTTCAGCTTGTCGTCATTGACGCCATAGACGACGGTCAGGTCTTCGTCGGTCGCCGGGGCCGAAATCAGCACCTTCTTTGCACCGGCGGTCAGATGCATGCTGGCCTTCTCGCGCGATGTGAAAATGCCTGAGCATTCCATCGCAATATCGATTTTATGCGCAGTCCAGGGCAGTTCCGCGGGGTTGCGGATCTGTGTGCAGAGGATTCGATGGCCGTTGACGATCAGGGTCTGGCCGTCCACCTCCACCGTTCCGGGGAAACGCCCATGAACGCTGTCATATTTCAGCAGATGTGCATTGGTTTTCACATCGGCCAGGTCGTTGATCGCAACGAACTCCAGGTCGGTGCGGCCGGCTTCGAAATAGGCCCGCAATACGAGCCTTCCGATACGCCCAAAGCCGTTAATTGCTACGCGTGCAGTCATTTTATCTTTGAACCTTCAATTTCCAAGACGAGATATGACCGCATCCGTAATCGCTTCCGCCGTAATATTGAAGTGCTTGTACAAATCCGGCGCCGGACCTGACTCGCCGAATCCCTTCATTCCGATGAAAATCCCGTCCTGGCCGATAATCGAATCCCAGCCGAAACGCACGGCTGCCTCTACGCCGACCTTCAGAAGATCGCGCCCGCCCAGCACCTCGGCGCGATAGGCGGCGTCCTGCTCTTCGAACAGATTATAGCACGGGATAGAGACGACAGACGCGTTGATGCCCTTGGCTGCCAATAGCTTGCGGGCGTCGCGGGCGAGGTAGACCTCTGTGCCCGTCGCGAACAGCCGGACATGCTCGGGACCGTCGGCCTTGTCCAGAATATACGCGCCTTTGGCGGACTTGTTGGTTTCATAATCTTCCCGCACCGCCGGTACGCCTTGGCGGCTTAGCGCCAAAACAGTGGGCCGGTTGGGGTGCGACAAAGCGAGCTCCCAGCATTCCGCGGTCTCGATCAAATCGGCCGGCCGCATGGTCAACAGGTTGGGAATCGCGCGCAGCGATGCCAGATGTTCGACGGGCTGATGGGTCGGACCATCTTCGCCCAGGCCGATCGAATCGTGGGTCATTACGAAGACGACGCGTTGTTTCATCAGCGCCGCCAGACGGATTGCCGGACGGGCATAATCTGAGAAGCACATGAACGCGCCGCCATAGGGGATGACGCCGCCATGCAGCGCCATGCCGTTCATCGCCGCGCACATGCCAAATTCGCGTACCCCGTAATGGATGTAGCGGCCACCGAAAGAACCAGTCTGAATTTCGGGGAAATTTTTGACTTTGGTGTTGTTCGACGGCGTGAGGTCGGCCGAGCCGCCGATCAGTTCGGGCAGCAGCCCGAAGACGGTTTCAAGAACCTTGCCGGACGACTGACGGGTCGCCAGTTTGGGCTTCGAGGTCACGGCTTCCTGCTTCAGCGCGGCAAGGGCCTTGCCGACCGTGTCGGGAATCCTGCAGGCGACCGCATTCTTGAAGTCATTTTGCTTCGTCGGGGAAACCGACTTCAGCGTGGCCTCCCATGCTTTGCGCACCGGTGCGCCCCGCGCACCAAAGCCGCGCCAGGCGCCCAATATATCTTTGGGAATCTCGAACGGGCCGTAGGGCCAATTCAGGTTGTTGCGCGTTGCTTGCAATTCTTCCGGACCGAAGGCGTTGGAATGGGCCTCCGACGTGCCCGCCAGTTTGGGCGAGCCGAAGCCGATCGTGGTCTTGCAGACGATCAGCGACGGGCGCGGGTCGGACTGTGCAGCCGCGGTGGCGGCCGCGATAGCGGCTGTGTTGTGGCCATCGATGCGCTGAACATGCCAGCCATAAGCGACAAAGCGGGCGGATGTGTCGTCGCTGAAGGCCAGGCTGGTTGGGCCGTCGATCGAGATGCTGTTGTCGTCGTAGAACACAATCAGCTTGCCCAGGCTCAAATGGCCGGCAAAAGAACTGGCCTCGTGGCTGACGCCCTCTTCCATATCGCCGTCACTGGCGATGACATAGGTATAATGATCAACCAGCCCAGCAAACCGCGTGGCCATATGGGCCTCGGCGATCGCCATGCCGACCGAAGTGGCAAGGCCCTGGCCCAGCGGGCCCGTCGTCGTCTCGATGCCGGCAGCCAGATCATGCTCCGGATGTCCTGGCGTGCGGCTTCCGGTCTGGCGGAACTGTTTCAGCGCATCCAGAGGCATAGCGGCATAGCCGGTAAGATAGTTCAGCGCATAAAGCAGCATCGAACCATGGCCGGCTGACAGAATGAATCGGTCGCGGTCGGGCCAAGCCGGGTCGTTCGGATCGAATTTCAGAAATTGGCTGTAGAGGACGGTGGCGACATCGGCCATGCCCAAAGGCAGGCCGGCATGTCCGGAATTGGCTTTTTCGACCGCGTCGAGCGTCAGAAAGCGAAGGGCATTCGCCAGTTTGTCATGTGTTACGCTGGTTCCAGCTGCTGTCTGAGCCATCGGTCTACTCCGGCGAATCTAAAGGTCGGGCAATAAGGCTGGGGACCATGCATTCCCGGGTGAAGTCTGGTCAACCCGCAGTCGAGAAATGCCCCCGTGCGGAAAATGCTTTACAGGCAAAGCGCGGCATTCGCCTAACAAATTTAAAGCTCTGCAAGGCTCGGATTGACGTGACAATGAGGGGCTCATAGTGTCGGATGAATTTGAAGCCGGGAGAGGCGCGAAAACGGTGAATGTTTCCGACAGGCTGCGCGACGCGCTGGAACGGCTGGATCAGGCGATCGACCGGCTGGATGCGCAACTTCCGGCCGCACGGGCCGGCACTGTAGGCGGATCGGACGGCGCCACCGGCGCATTCGTCGCAGCGCGGCTTGACCGTATTATTGAACGTATCGAAACCGCGCTCGCGGACTGATCCACTGCCGGGATAATTCATTGGCCAAAGTCGATATCAATATTAACGGGCGGCTTTTCGGAGTTGCCTGCGACGAGGGACAGGAAGACAGGGTCCGCGATTTGGCGGCGATGATCGATCAGCGCGTGCGCCTGCTTGCCGGCGCCGCTCCGGCGGGCGCCGGGGGCGAGACGCAGATTTTGGTGCTCGCCGGCTTGATGCTGGCCGACGAGCTGACCGAAACTAAGACGGCACTCGCCGCGAAGGGAACCGCGGGCGAGGCTGCGCCGGCGCAGGTCCGGAACAGATCGGACGACGAAGAATTGCTGATCGCAGCGGTCGATCACCTGACAGATCGCATTGCGGTCATTGCAGACCGGCTCGGGGGGGCCTAGATTAATAGACGGAAGGTTTCTGCCCGGCCCGTCAGGCTAGCTTTATCCCAGGGGCCGTAATTTATTCGCATTGGGAGCTGTCCCTGATCGGGTCTTGGTCCGATTATATGGTTCCCCCCTTAAAAAAGGGCCACTGCGGATAGCATATGCCAACGACCGTGTGGATCCTTCCGCTTTCCCCACTCCATTTCGCCGATGACGGCCGGAGACGCCGGCGATGAGACTTCTGTTTTTGGGCGACATCATGGGGCGCACCGGCCGTGAGGCGGTGATCGCCCAAATGCCCGAACTTCGGCGCAAGCTGGACCTCGATTTCGTCGTGGTGAATGGCGAGAACGCCGCCCACGGCTTCGGCATCAGCGAGATAATCGCCAAGGACCTTCACGCGGCCGGGGTCGATTGCATCACCACCGGCAACCATATCTGGGACAAGAAGGACATCGTTGCCTATATCGAGCGCGATCAGCGCCTGCTGCGCCCGATCAATTATCCTGACGGCACGCCGGGCAAGGGCGCGGTCATTCTCCAGGCCCGCGACGGTCGCCGTGTTCTGGTCGTCAATCTGATGTGCCGGCTTTACATGGATGCACTGGGCGACCCCTTCGCCGCATTGGACAAGGTGCTGAAACAGAATCCGATGGGCCGCGCCGCCCAGGCCGTTATCGTGGACGTGCACGGCGAGGCGAACAGCGAGAAGATGGCTTTCGGTCATTTCTGCGACGGCCGCGCCAGCCTCGTCATCGGCACTCATACCCATGTGCCGACGGCCGATTGCCAGATATTCCCCGGCGGCACCGCCTATATGACCGACGCCGGCATGTGCGGAGATTATGACAGCGTCATCGGCATGCAGAAGGAAGCGGCTTTGGCCAAGTTCGTTCGCAAAATGCCCGGAGAGCGCCTGACCCCGGCCGAAGGCCCGGCCACGATCTGCGGGGCGTTTGTTGAGACCGACGACCTGACGGGCCTGGCAAAGCGGATATCGCCGGTGCGCGTAGGCGGCCGGCTGGACCAGGCATTGCCGAGCGTCGTTTCACGGCGGCCGGCGCTGGTTTAGGCGGCGGTTAAGTCTCGTCGACGGGGTCGAGCCGGTCGTCGTCGCGCAACGCGCCGGGCGTGCCGAGGCGCATCAGCAGGGCCTTGGCGCGTGCGGGTGTCGTGCGAGATCCCCGAGCGGAGAAATATCGTTCAGCCTCGGCTTGCGCCCCGACCCGCGCCGCAACGGCGGTGGCGACGAACAGATTCATGCTGATCCCGGACTGCGACGCTTGCCGCATGGCGGCGTCTTTCATCTCTTCCGGTAGCCGAAGCTGGATTTTTGCGTTGCTCATGCCCTTATTCTCCTGATCAGGGGACCCGGCCGCTGCGCTTCGAAGCCTAACAGCGTTCCTGTGTTTCGCATGTCTTTCAAATTGAACGTCGCGAGTACGTCCGCGTGCCCGTTGATCGCTGTCTCGACCACCAGCTCATCATCGGCATGTGCTCCGGTCGGCCGCCAATTATAGTCGAACACAACAGGGACGCAGACACCCGCGAGCGCATCCAAAATCTCTTTAACTTCCGTGTCGGTCGCCCGTGCCCGCGCGAGATGCTGGGGCCTGTGCAAAACCGCCTCATATTCCAGCAGAAGCGATGTCGAGAGCAGCAGCGCGAATTTCCTGTCGAGCGCATCGAGTACGAGTTGGCGGGATGCCCCTTCGGGAGACAAAAACGCCGACAGCAACACACCGGTATCGATAACAACTCTCATTGAGTGCCATCATATATGGCGTCACTCAATTTTGAAAATGCCGCTCTCGCGCATACAGGCTGTTTTCGGCAGGTTTTCGTGGCGGCCGGCGCTGGTCTGAGGAAGTCTGACAAAAGGCATATCTTAGACCTGACGGGTGGGAACGGAGCGCTGCTGCCCTTTGAGAAGGCGCGCTTTAATACGAGATAGTCGGCGAGACTTAATCCGATACATTTATTGGATATACGTCCTACGCGGGCTGCATATTTCACATTGCGTCCGAAGGCGATCCCAAGCACATTGCGGACGCGTGGTTATGACACACCCATGAGCGCGCCAATTCAACGGGACATCAATTCAATACAGGTTTGATCGACAAACGAAATATCGGAGGGGACATGAGCGACGCTGACCTGGACCGGCTTTGCATCAACACGATCCGTACTCTGTCGATAGACGCCATTCAGAAAGCGAAATCCGGTCATCCGGGCACGCCGATGGGCATTGCACCGGTTGCCTACGGGCTCTGGCAGAAACTCCTCAATTTCGACCCCGCAGATCCGATCTGGCCCAATCGCGATCGCTTTGTCCTGTCTGCCGGCCATGCCTCAATGCTGCTCTATTCCCTGCTGCATCTCACCCGGACCCAGGCGGTCAACCACGAGTACGAGCAGGTCGGCCACCAGTCGGTGACGCTCGACGACATAAAGTCTTTCCGCCAGCTGGACAGCGCCTGCCCCGGACATCCGGAATATCATTGGACTTCGGGCGTGGAGGCGACCACCGGGCCGCTGGGCCAGGGTGTCGCGATGAGCGTCGGATTGGCGATGGCCGAGGCCTGGCTCGCGGCCTATTTCAACCGCCCCGGCTATGACATCGTCGATTGGCGGACCTATTCGCTCTGTGGCGACGGCTGCATGATGGAGGGGATTTCCGGTGAAGCAGCCTCGATGGCAGGCCATCTGAAACTTGGCAAACTGTGCTGGATCTATGATTCGAACCGGGTGACGATCGAGGGCAAGACTAACGTCGCCTTCACGGAAGAAGTTGCGACCCGCTTCCTTGCCTATGGCTGGAGCGTCCAGCATGTGCGCGACGCGAACGAAGCCAAGGAGGTGCTCGGCGCTTTCAATCTGGCCATCCGCGAAACCGGCCACCCGACACTCATCATTATCGAAAGCCATATCGGCTATGGCGCGCCGCATAAGCAGGATTCCGCCGAGGCGCACGGTGAGCCGCTAGGCGACGACGAGGTCAAGCTGACCAAGGCGTTCTACGGCTGGCCCGAAGATGCGCAGTTCCTGGTCCCTGATGGCGTCTACGAGCATTTCGCCGAAGGTATCGGTAAGCGCGGCGCCACGAAAAATGCCGAATGGAAGGCGCTGTTCGCCGGCTATGCGAAGGCCCATCCGGACCTGGCGGCGCAATTCGACGCGATGCAGAAGCGCGAGCTTCCGCCCGGCTGGGACAGCGCGATCCCGGTCTTTCCGGCCGACCCGAAAGGCATCGCGACCCGTGAATCCTCGGGCACGGTGGAGAACGCGATTGCGAAGAATCTGCCGTGGCTGGTCGGCGGTGCGGCCGATCTGGCCCCTTCGACCAAGACGCGCATGACATTCGAAGGCGCGGGCGACTTCCAAAGCGACAGCTATGGCGGACGCAACGTGCATTACGGCGTGCGCGAACATGCGATGGGCGCGGCGGTCAACGGCATGGCGCTAGCCAAGCTGCGGTCGTTCGGCTCCGGCTTCATGATCTTCTCTGACTATATGCGCAACCCGATCCGGCTTTCCGCGATCATGGAACTGCCGGCGCTCTATATCTTCACCCATGATTCGATCGGCGTCGGCGAGGACGGGCCGACCCACCAGCCGGTCGAGCAATTGGTCGGGCTGCGGTCTGTCCCTGGCCTGATCACGCTGCGCCCCGGCGATGCCAACGAAGTCGTGGAGGCTTGGAAGGTGATTCTGAAGCTGAAGCACGAGCCTGCCTGCCTCATTCTCTGCCGTCAGGCCTTGCCGACGCTGGACCGCAGCCGCTACGCGCCAGCCTCCGGTGTTGCGAAAGGCGCCTATGTTTTGGCCGATTTCGGCGGCGCGCCGCCCAAGGTCATTCTGATCGGCACGGGCAGCGAGGTTGCGCTGTGCATCGATGCCGCAGAGGCGCTGGCCGCGGAGGGTGTCCCGGCCCGCCTGGTTAGCATGCCGTCGTGCGAGCTGTTCGAACAGCAGGATGCCGCCTATCGCGAATCGGTATTGCCCGATGCGATCGACGCCCGCGTCGCGGTGGAACAGGCCTCGACGATCGGCTGGGCGCATTATGTTGGCCGCAAGGGCGCGGTCGTCGGCATGAAAACATTCGGAGCCTCCGCGCCGCTGAAGAACTTGCTGACCAAGTTCGGCTTCACGACCGAGAATTTGGTCAAGGTCGCCAAGGAACAGATAGCAACGCACAGCGACTGAGGCACCCGATCCCGCGCGATAGATAATCAATCGTCATTCCAAACGAAGAGGCCGGTGCGATGGAACCGAAAAGGCGCATCTCTCTTCTGCTCGCCGATGTCGATGGCACGCTGGTCGATGAAAGCAAGGCTCTGACGCCGCGGGCGCGCGCCGCGGTGTTGGGGCTGCATGAGGTGGGCATCAAGTTCGCACTGACCAGCGGGCGTCCGCCGCTTGGGATGCGGACGCTGATCGAGCCGCTGGCGATCAATACGCCGGTCGCCGGATTTAACGGCGGCGTGTTCGTGCGGCCCGACATGTCGGTGATCGAAAGCCGCCTGCTGGCGCCTGAGGTCACCCGCAAGGCGATCGACACGATTCTGGAGTATGGAATGGATGCCTGGCTTTATACCGGCGCGGAATGGGTCATTCACGAAAAGGATGCGCCGCATGTCGCGCGGGAGGAGAAGACCATCGGCTTTGCGCCCAAGGTCGTCGCGGAATTCTCAGACGCGGATATCGAGGCGGCGGTCAAAATCGTGGGCGTCAGCGACGACTATCCGCTGGTCGCGACATGCGAGGCGGATCTGCAGGCGGCTCTGGGGGACGGGGCATCGGCCCAGCGGTCTCAGCCTTATTATCTCGACGTGACCAACCCCAACGCGAACAAGGGCGCTGTCGTGATGGCGCTGGTCGACCAGCTTGGCATTCCCGCCGACGAGGTGGCGACCATCGGCGACATGCCGAACGACGTCCTGATGTTCCGCCGGTCGGGTTTCAGCATCGCCATGGGGAACGCCAGCGACGAGGTAAAGGCCCAGGCAACCGCCGTCACCGGCAGCAACAGAGCCGACGGCTTCGCCGAGGCGGTGGAGCGCTTTATTCTGGGTTGATAAGAATATTTTTCTCTCAGAAAAACACATTGAGATCGAAATGTTTTTTGGCGTAGTCTGCGCGTAATGCCCGGTTCGGCTATTTGCATGCCAGGCGACGGCGGAAAGATCAGACAATGCTGACATTCGATCCATACGACCGCGACTATGGAATTAATCCCTATCCGCTCTATGCAAGGCTGCGCGACGAGGCGCCGGTCTATCACAATGCGGATATGCGGTTTTGGGCGCTGACGCGATTCGACGATGTGCTGATGGCCCATCGCGATGCTCGGCTGTTCAGCAGCGCAAGCGGCGTGACGATCGAAGGCACCGAGGCGGCTATGCCTTTCCTGATCGTCAAGGACCAGCCGGAACACAGCTGGGCCAAGGCGCTGGTGGTCAAGCTGTTCAGCAGGCCCCGGATGATCGCGCTCGACGCCTTCATCCGCCGGCGGGCTGGGGAACTACTCGAGGTTGCCTATGACAAATATGGGCCGGACGGGGAGTTCAATTTCGTCAGCGAGTTCACGGTGCCACTGCCGCTGGGCGTCATCAGCGAACTGCTGGGGATTCCCGATGAGCTGCACGAGGAAATCCACCGGCTCAGCAACCAGGTGGTCTATCGCGGCGCCGACCGGGACGAAAATGCCTCGGGCATGGCCTCGATGCAGATGATCCAGCTTTATACCGAACTTGCGCGCGACCGGCGGGCCAACCCGCGTGAGGATGTCGTCTCGATGCTGATCGCGGAGGAGGTTCAGGACGAAGACGGCAACAAGCACCGGCTTGAAGACTATGAGATCGGCGTTCGATTCATGGAAATGGGCTTCGCCGGTCATGAAACTGTGGCCAAGGCGATTCCCAACGGGGCAATGGCGTTTCATGCCTTTCCCTACGAACGGGAGAAGCTGGCGAAGGATCGCGGTCTGCTGAAAAACGCGGTGGACGAAATTCTACGCTATGACCCGCCGTCTCAGCTGCAGGGGCGCACCACCTCGCGCGACGTCACTTTGCACGGCGTGACGATCCCAAAGGGCCAGAGGGTGATGCTGATTACCGGCGCGGCGACACGCGACCCGCGCACATTCGAAAATCCGGATCGTTTCGACGTGAACCGCCCGGTCAGCGACTATCTGTCGATATTCTTCGGTTTCGGTATTCACAAATGCCTGGGCATCCATCTGGCCCGGCAGGAAATCGGGGTCGCGTTCGACGAACTGCTGTCCCGCTTTCCCAACTATCGGGTCGACCCTGCGCGGGCCACCCGGTCGATACTTGCCAATGTGCGCGGCGTCGACAGCCTCCCGATTACGCTCGGGCCGCGGGCCTGAGGTAATCGGGAAGGTCGTCGAAGCCCCGGCGCCTGGCGCCGTTTTGATCAGGTCGGAGGCGCGAACTTCGCGTTGGCATAGGCGCTGTCCATATATTCCTGCATCTTGGCGACCTTATCGCCGACGAAGGTGATGACGATCAGATAGTAATTCTCATACTGCTCCCCGCCCTTGGTCGTGCCGCGGATGGTGATCTGCGAGATCACGGCATCGCCGTCGACGAACTGCTTGGTGTACTCGCGGGTCGGCGCGACGCTGAACAGGGCCGGGATCATGCCGCCCAAAACGCGGAAACCGTCCGGCAGCTCGTTGTTGAAAATCAGCAGCTTGGCGTCGCCGGTCGTGCGCTTCAGCGCACCGTCGATATCGCCCGAATGCAGCGTTTCGAGAAATTCCCGTACCAGCCGCTTGCCTGTCTCCGCGTCCATTAATTAGGTCCTCCCAGTTGAATTTGGCGCCTTGTTAGCGCGTTACGTCAGCGCCGAATAGGTCGTATAGCCTTCCGGTCCCTTGCCATAGGTCGCCGCCGGGTCCAGCTCGGCCAGGGGCAGATCCTCCTTCAGGCGACGGACCAGATCGGGGTTGGCGATGAAGGGCCGGCCAAAGGCGACCAGGTCGGCCTTGCCGCTGGCGATGACGTCGAGCGCCATCTGCCGCGTATAACCATTATTGACGATCCAGGTCCCGTCGAACCGGTCGTGCAGGGCCTCGTAATCGAACGGCGCATTGTCGCGCGGGCCGCCGGTGGCGCCCTCCACCACGTCGATGAAAGCCAGCCCCAGCGGGTTCAACTGCTCCACGATATAGTTGAATAAAGGCTGCGGATCGCTGTCGAAGGAATCGTTGGCCGGGGAAACCGGCGACAGCCTGACGCCCAGCCGGCCTGCGCCGATCTCCATCGCACAGGCGCCCATCACTTCGAGCAGCAGCCGCGCCCGGTTTTCGATCGACCCGCCATAGGCGTCGGTGCGGTGGTTGGAGCCGTCGCGCAGGAAAGAATCGAGCAGATAGCCGTGGGCGCCGTGGATTTCGACGCCGTCGAAGCCCGCTTCGATCGCCCGGCGGCAGGTCTGGCGGAAATCGTCTATGATGGCCGGCAGTTCCGCGAGCGCCAGGGCGCGCGGACTCGAGGTGTCGGTGAAGCCTTCGCCTTCGACGAAGACTTTGGCGTTGGCGCGGATGGCGGATGGGGCGCCAGGCGCCTGATGACCGGGCTGGAACGAGACATGCGACATGCGGCCGGTATGCCAGATCTGCACCACGATCTTACCGCCCTTCGCATGGACGGCATCGGTCACGGCCTTCCAGCCTGCAATCTGTTCGTCGGTGAACAGTCCGGGGGTATCGACATAACCTTGTGCCGGGACCGAGATCTGCGTCGCTTCGGTGATGATCAAACCGGCGGAGGCGCGCTGTGCGTAATATTCGACATTGAGCGCGACCGGTTCCAGATGGGCGCCAGCGCGGCTGCGCGTCATCGGCGACATGACGATCCGGTTCTTCACCGCGATATCGCCGACCTGGGTCGGCTGGAACAAAGCATCGGGCGCGCGCGGCGTGTATGTGCGTGTCATCGGGTCTTTACAGGTGAAAGAAAGGACGGAAGGTCGAACTGATAGTTCTTCTTAATCCAGCCCGCGCTGCCGCTCCAGGGCCTTTGCGCTGGGGTCGCGACCGCGGAAGTCGCGGTAGAGCGCCATCGGGTCGGCGGTATAGCCCGGGCCCAGCATTTTATCGCGCAGACGCTGGCCGTTGGCGCGGTTGAGACCGCCGTTCTCCTTGAACCATTCATAGGCGTCGTCGTCGAGAATTTCGCCCCAGGTATAGGAATAGTAATTCGCCTCATAGCCGTTGCCCCAGATATGCAGGAAATAGGGGCTGCGATAACGCGGCGGAATTTGCGGCAGGTCGACCGCGTTCTTTTCCAGAGCGGCGGCCTCGAATAGATCCGGGTCCTGCTTAGGCGCATCGGCCTTCAGGCTGTGCCATTCCAGATCCAGCAGCGATGCCGCCAGGATTTCCATCGTCGCATAGCCCTCGCCGTAGGTTCGCGCCGCCTTGATCTTTTCTACCAGCGGCTGGGGCATCGGCGCACCGGTAGCGTGATGCTTGGCGTAATGGGCGAAGACGATAGGGTCCAGCGCCCAATGTTCGTTGAACTGCGACGGGAATTCGATGACGTCGGTCGGCAGATTGAAACCGTTCTGGGAGGGGTAATATTTGACCGAGAACATCGCGTGCAGCGCGTGTCCGAACTCGTGGAACATGGTGGTCACGTCGTCGAAGCTGATCAGCGCAGGCTGGCCTGCGGCCAGCTTGGTGAAGTTCGCGACATTGACGATGATCGGCTTGCGGTTATCCAGCCCGCTCGGCTGATTTATGAAGTTGCACCAGGCGCCGCCGGTCTTGTTCGGGCGGGCGTAATAATCGGCATAGAACAGAGTCAGCGACTTGCCGTCGGCATCGAACACTTCGAAGACGCGGACGTCGGGGTCATAGACCGGCAGGTCGTGACGCTCCTTGAAGGTGATCCCATAAAGCTGGTTGGCGGCGAAGAACACGCCGTCCTGAAGCACGCGGTTCAACTCGAAATATTGCTTAACCTCGGATTCGTCGAAGCTGTATTTCGCCTTGCGCACCTGCTCGGCATAAAATTCCCAGTCCTGGGCGGCGAGTTGGAAACCACCCTTCTGCCGGTCGATCAGGGCCTGGATTTCCGCGGCCTCGGCCTTGGCTTTCGCCGTTGTCGCCGGGACCAGATCGGTCAACAGCTTCCGCGCCGCCTCCGGCGTCTTGGCCATCTGTTCGGACAGCGTATAGGCGGCGAAATCGGCAAAGCCCAGCAGCTGGGCTTTTTGGGCGCGCAACTGCGCCAGGGTCGCGATAAGATCACGCATGTCGGTCGCGCCGGCCGTATCGCCGCGCATTTCCGAGGAATTGAGTATGCGTTCGCGCAGCGCCCGGTTTTTCAGCGAGGCCAGGATCGGCTGCTGCGTCGTGTTGCGCAGCGCGATGACATATTTGCCGTCCAGCTTGCGATCCTTGGCGGCCTGCGCAGCGACGGCGATCTCGGCCTCGGTCAAGCCATCCAGTTCGGCCTTGCTGTCGACGACCACAGCACCGGCGTTATCCGCGGCGAGCAACCTGTCGAGATATTGCGCCTCGCGGGTTGCGATTTTGCCGTTGAGATCGACCAGCCTTGCCTTGTCGGTCTCCGACAGTTCGGCGCCGGAATGAACGAATTTGCGGTAATAGCGCAGCGCCAGGAATTGCTGGTCGCTGTTCAATCCCGAGGTTTCGCGGGCGTCATAAACGGCTTTGACGCGGGCGAATAATTTGGGGTTGAGAAGAATGGCATCGCTATGGGCCTGCAGCCGCGGCGCTTCTTCCTGATTGACCTTCTGCAGCGTGTCGCTGCTGTTCGATTGCACCAGATTCTGGAACAGGCTGTTGGCGCGGCTCAGCAACTGCCCGGCTTTCTCCAGCGCGGTGATGGTGTTTTCGAAAGTCGGCGGCGCGGGGTTGTTTGCGACGGCATCGGCATCGGCCAGGTCCTGAACCATTCCGGCCTCGATGGCGGGCTGGAAGTCCGTGTCCTTGATCTTGTCGAACCGCGGCGCCTCATAGGGCAGGGGGGATGCGACCGCGAAAGGGCTGTCGACGGGCAAGATCGGGGAAAGCGAAGCGGGTGCGGCAAGGGAGTGAGCGTTCATGAGTCCAGACTGAAACAGAAATGTTGAGACAAGCAAGGCGGCTTTGAACGACGTACGATGCATCTGAAGCCTCTGATCCCTCGCCTCATGGAAGACAATCTAGGATCGCCTTTAGCAGGGAATGACGAAGAGTTACAAAGTGCCGATATGAGAGCGCCGTAGCCGCTTGTCCAGCGTCGGCCATAGCAATCAAATTATTCAATTGAAAAGCAAATATTGCGATCATAGTTTGTGAAATCATCTTCTAGCGAAGGCGCATTGCATGACCGATGTCGCAATCGATGACCTTCCGTTGGTCGAAGAACAGGGGCCGTCGTCGCTTCCTCTGCGCCATGTCGCGGCCGTCGTGGTCGGCAACGCGCTCGAATTCTACGATTTCCTGATCTACAGCTTTTTCGCCGTCTATATCGGCCGATCCTTTTTCCCGTCGCATAGCGCCGCATCCAGCCTTTTATTGTCCCTGGCTACCTTCGGCGCAGGGTTTCTGACCCGGCCGATCGGGGCAATCGTTATAGGATCGATGGGCGACCGGATCGGGCGGAAGCCGGCGATGATGTGGTCTTTCGGGCTGATGGGCATAGCGATCGTCGGCCTGCCGCTTACCCCGTCCTATGAAAGAATCGGTGTGGCTGCGCCCATTGTGGTGCTTGCCTTCCGATTGCTTCAGGGTTTTGCGCTGGGCGGCGAAGTCGGCCCGACAACCGCCTATCTGATCGAGGCTGCGCCGCCGGGACGTCGGGGCATCTATACCGTTTTGCAGAACGCTTCCCAGAATGTGGCATTGCTTCTGTCCGGATTGGTCGGGACGCTTCTTGCCACGCTGCTCGATGCACGGCAGCTGCAGGATTGGGGTTGGCGGGTGGCGATGCTCATCGGGGCCGCGATTGTGCCTTTCGGATTGCTGATCCGGGCAAGCCTGCCTGAGACTCTGCATACCGCCGACGATGCGGCGCTGGCGCCCGATGCCACTACTGGTTCGCTCTCGCGCATGGCGCGGCTGCGTCCCTATCTGGCGCTCATCATATTCGGTCTGATGATGCTGGCCTCGGGTACGATCGGCACTTATGTCGGCGGCTATATGACCACCTATGCATTGACCACTCTACATATGCAGGCCACGGCGGCGTTCGGCGTTACGCTCGTGAAAGGCATTACTGCAATGCCGGTGATCGTGTTCGGCGGCTGGCTGTCCGATCGGTATGGGCGCAAACCGGTGATGATTTGGCCCAGCTTGGCGCTGGTGCTTTCCATCCTGCCGGTGTTCGTTCTTGTCCTGCGTCATCCCTCGACCGCCGTATTTTATGCCGGAATGATCTGGCTGGGCATTCTCGGTTCTCTGGGCGCACCGTCGATTATCGTGGCGCTTACGGAATCTTTCCCCAAGTCGATACGATCAGGCGCCTTGGCGACGATCTATGCTTTTGCGATCGCGATTTTCGGCGGTTCGACGCAGTTCACGGTGACCTGGCTGCTCGATTTCACCAAGGATCCGCTCGCGCCCGCCTATTATTGGACAGGCGCAGCCCTGATCGGTCTGCTTGCGATGGTGCTGATCAAGGAATCCGCCCCGGCGAGGACAATGCGCGTGGGCTAAGCATCAACTGCGGCAAGAAACGAAAATGATACGGGGAGTTTGACGATGGAATGGTATCTCGTGGTTCTCAGGAAATACGCGACATTTACCGGGCGGGCCCAACGGGCGGAATATTGGTATTTCGCGCTCTATAATTTTCTCGCCTCGCTGGTTCTGGGCATCGTCGATGCAATCACGGGAACAGCGAGCAACAGTTCCGGCCTCGGGCTGCTGGGCGGTCTCTATGCGCTGGCGGTCTTCATCCCAAGCCTCGCCGTGCTGTTCCGCAGGCTTCACGACACCGGTCATAGCGCCTGGTGGATATTCATCGCTCTGATCCCCGTCGTCGGCGTCATCGTTCTTCTGGTTTTCGTGACCCGGGACAGCGAGCCCGGCGAAAATCGGTTCGGCCCAAATCCCAAGGCGACCTTGGGATAATGCCCGCCGGGCAACCCGCCGGATTGCCCAAACCGACGCACACCCGTTATTACGCGTGCTAGACTGACCCCTGCGAGCCGGAGTCGATAGAGACTTCGTGTCGCCGCGCTACAAGATCGAGACCATGGCCGGACATTCCCAATTCAAGAACATCATGCACCGGAAGGGCGTCCAGGACGTCAAGAAGGCGAAAATATTCAATAAGCTGGCGCGAGAAATCACGGTCGCCGCCAAAATGGGTTTGCCGGACCCGGCGATGAACCCGCGGCTGCGCGCCGCCATCATTGCCGCCCGCCAGAAAAACATGCCGAAGGACAGAATCGATCGCGCGGTCAAAAGCGGCGAGGGCGGGGACGCGGCCGATTATGAATCGATCCGCTATGAGGGTTATGGGCCGGGTGGTGTGGCGCTGATCGTCGAAGCGCTGACCGATAACCGAAATCGCACCGCGCCTGAAATTCGGACGGCATTTTCAAAGCACGGCGGCACGCTGGGCGAGATGAACTCGGTCAGCTTCATGTTTCAGCGGCTGGGGCTCATCTCCTATCCGGTGGCCGTCGCCTCAGGTGATGCGATTTTCGAGACAGCCGCCGAAGCGGGCGCCGAGAATGTCGAATCCGAAGGTGATGAGCATGAGGTCACGACCACGGTCGAGAATTTCAGCGCGGTCCGCGACGCCCTGGAGGCGAAATACGGATCGGCAGCCAACGCGGCGCTGGAATGGCGGCCGCTGACTACCGCTTCGCCGACCCCGGAACAGGCCGAAGCTCTTTTCAAGCTTATCGATGTGCTCGAGGACAACGACGACGTACAGACCGTCGCCGCCAATGCCGAGCTGTCGGATGAGCTGGTTCAGCGGCTGACAGGAAGCTGATGGCCATAGTCCGCATCCTTGGGATCGACCCCGGCCTCAACAACATGGGGTGGGGCGTTATCGAGTCCGAGGACAACCGGCTGCGCTATGTCGCGCATGGGATGGTGACCTCCCGACCAGCCGAGGCGATGGCGGCGCGCCTCACATCGATCTATTCGGAACTGGCGAAAATCATCGTGACCTGGAAACCCCAGGAGGCGGCAATCGAAGAGGTGTTTCTCAATAAGAATGCCGGTTCGTCTTTGAAACTCGGCATGGCACGTGGCGTCGCGCTGCTGGCGCCTGCGATGGCCGGACTGACGGTGGCTGAATACGGGGCGAATCTGGTCAAGAAATCGGTCGTCGGAGCGGGTCATGCAGACAAGGTACAGGTGGCCATGATGGTCGGCATACTTTTGCCGGGTGCCAAGGCCAAGGCCGACGGCGCGGATGCTCTGGCCGTCGCGATCTGCCACGCACATCATCGAAATGCGCCCGGCGCCGTCCATGCGCTTGCCGCCGCAGCACGCGGCGATAGTCGGGTGAACCCATGATCGCTAAGCTGCGCGGCGTTATCGACAGTGTGGGCGACGATTGGGTGATCCTCGATGTGCAAGGGGTGGGCTATCAGATTTCCTGCTCGGCGCGGACCCTGGCGGGCCTCGAGAAGCCTGGTTCACCGGCTGCATTCCATACCGAGATGCGCGTGCGCGACGAGGTCCCGCATCTCTATGGTTTCCTCGACCGGACAGAGCTGGATTGGTTTCGGCTGCTGACGACGGTTCAGGGCGTCGGGGCTAAGGTTGCGCTCGCGATCCTGTCGGTGCTGGCGCCCGATGCTCTGATTTTGGCTCTTGCAGCGGGCGACAAGGCCGCGCTCGCCCGGGCGGACGGGGTGGGGCCAAAGCTTGCGGCACGTATTGCCGCAGAGTTGAAGGATCGCGCACAGACCCTGTCGCTGCGGATCGTCGTCGACCGCGCCGACGCCGCGCCGGGGCGCCCGCAACCGGCGCAACAGCCCAATGCCGAGGCGGTCTCGGCCCTGGTCAATCTGGGCTATGGACGGGCCGACGCCTTCGCCGCGGTGATGGCGGTCGCGGGCAGCGGAGAAAAGCCGCTGGGCGAACTGATCCGGCTGGCGCTGCGTGAGCTGTCGGCGACGGCACGGGACATGAATTCATGAACGCGCCCAATGACAGATTGGTCGACCCGACGGGAACGGCAGAACCCACTCTGCGGCCGCAGACCTTGGCAGAGTTCATCGGTCAGCAAACCGTGCGGGAAAATCTGGGCGTCTTCATCAATGCAGCCCGAGGCAGGACCGAAGCACTGGACCATGTGCTGTTCTTCGGGCCGCCGGGACTCGGCAAGACGACCTTGGCCCAGATCGTCGCCCGGGAAATGGGCGTCGGGTTCCGCGCCACCTCTGGGCCGGTGATCGCGCGGGCCGGGGATCTGGCCGCGATTTTGACGAATCTTCAGCCGCACGATGTGCTGTTCATCGATGAAATCCACCGTCTGTCACCGGCCGTGGAGGAAATCCTCTATCCGGCGATGGAAGATTTCCAGCTGGACCTCATCATCGGCGAGGGGCCGGCGGCGCGTTCGATCCGCCTCGACCTGCCGCCATTCACGCTGGTGGGTGCAACCACCCGGTCGGGCCTGTTGACCACGCCGCTTCGCGAACGCTTCGGGATTCCGCTGCGCCTTGAACTCTATCAGCCGGCTGAGTTGGCGCTGATCGTGTCGCGCGGGGCGCGGTTGCTGAACGTGCCGATGACCGAAGAAGGGGCGCACGAGATTGCCCGTAGGGCCCGCGGCACGCCGCGTGTCGCCGGACGGCTGCTGCGCCGGGTGCGGGACTTTGCTGCGATGGACGGATCTTCGCCGATCGACGCAAAAGTTGCCGATCGGGCGCTTCAGCGCTTGGAGGTTGACCGCGACGGGCTCGATTCGATGGATCGGCGCTATCTGCGCTGCATAGCCGAGCACTATCTGGGCGGTCCGGTCGGAGCCGAGACCCTGTCGGCGGCTCTGGGTGAGGCGCGAGACGTTATCGAGGAGGTCATCGAACCGTTCCTAGTTCAGCAGGGCCTGGTACAACGCACGCCGCGCGGACGCATGTTGGCGTCTGGCGCCTATCGCGTGCTGGGCCTCAATCCGCCCGCCCCCATGCCGCAACTCGACCTGCTGCTTGGCGCCGACGATGACTGAATTGGTCGATGGGGCCGATATCGTCCATCGCTGGCCGATCCGGGTCTATTTCGAAGATACGGATGCCGGCGGGGTCGTCTATCACGGCAATTACCTGAAGTTTGCCGAGCGCGCGCGAACCGAGTTGATGCGTGCCGCCGGATTCGATCATTCGGGCCTGGCGAAGGAACATGGCGTCCTGATCGTGGTTCGCCATTGCGCGATAGAATTCACAGCACCCGCGCGACTCGACGACGCGTTGGAAGTCCGGTCCCGAATCACCACCATCGGCGGGGCCAGTCTGACAATGCGGCAGGAGGTTTTTCGTCTGATGCATGAACCGAACGGCGACAAAACCGGCCACGACAAGCTTTTGGTCACAGTCGATTTGCGCCTTGCCTGCATCCATACGGATTTTCGTCCCGCCAGGTTGCCGGCAGCGTTAAAGCGGGCGCTCAGCCATACAAAAGCCATAGAACGATAAGAGACAGTGCAGATGGATTCCAAAGCCGTCGATGCAACACAAATCGCGCCGCCCCCCGGATTGGCGCCTCATGATTTCTCGGTGATCGGCCTGTTCATGCAGGCCGATATCGTGGTCAAGGTCATTATGATCGGGCTGCTGCTCTGGTCGATCTGGAGCCTGGCCATCATGTTCGAGAAATGGATCAGGCTGCGTACGCTCAATTCGCGCGCCGAGAAATTCGAGGATGCCTTCTGGTCGGGCGGATCGCTGGATGCGCTCTATGAGCGGGTGGCGAAGAAAGTCCGCGATCCGATGGTTGCGACCTTTGTCGCGGGCATGCGCGAATGGAAACTGGCGAACGAGCGCGGGGCCGCTGCGGGCGGCGCCTTGCACGGCAATCTGCAGACGCGCGTCGACCGCGTGATGGCGGTGACGATCGGGCGCGAGATGGCCCAGGTCGAAAAATATATGAATGTGCTGGCGACCGCCGGTTCGACCGCCACCTTTGTCGGACTGGCCGGGACCGTCTACGGCATCATGAGCAGCTTCACCTCGATTGCGGCCGAACAGAATACCAGTCTGGCGGTTGTGGCGCCGGGTATTGCAGAAGCCTTGCTTTCTACCTTGCTTGGCCTTGTCGTCGCGATACCGGCGGTGATGGCTTATAATAAATTCGCCTCAGACATCGGCCGCTATGGCGAGCGGCTTGACGGTTTCTCTGCGGAATTCAGCGCGATCCTTTCCCGGCATCTCGAGGGCAAAGACTGATGGCCGGCGGCGTCATTCAGCAAAGCGTCCGTGGCGGGCGTCGGCGAAGCCACCGGCCGCTGGCCGAAATCAATGTGACACCGCTGGTCGATGTCATGCTGGTGCTGCTGATCGTCTTCATGGTCACGGCACCGCTGCTGACCACCGGAGTCCACGTCGACCTGCCCAAGAGCAAGGCCGCGCCGCTGTCGCAAAGCGACGACAAGCCACTTGAAATTTCGATCGACGCCAAGGGTCAGATCTTCATTCAGGAAACGCCGGTCGAACTGGCGCAGCTGGTGCCGCGTCTGAATGCGATTTCCAACGAAAATCACGACGCCAAAATCTATATCAGGGGTGACCGGTCCAACAGCTGGGGCACGATGATGGAAGTTTTGGGCGCGGTCGGAGGCGCCGGCTATTCCAAGGTCGGGCTGGTGTCCAACCCGTCCGACGGACCTGCCGCCAAACATAAATGACCCCCGGCCCGTCGATGGACAGGATGCCCGCCCAGCCTGCGATGCGAGGGGGCTTTGCTTTCTCGGTCGGCGTTCACGCGCTGATCCTGGCGCTCATCATATTCGGTCTACCCTATTTTCATCGCAAGGCGACCGACCTGCCGCCGATGATTTCGGTCGAACTGGTCGAGATCGGCAAGGAAACGACGACCAACAAAATCTCGGACGCCAACAAAATCGAGAAGCAGCCGGAGGAGGAAAAGCCGGCCCCGCCGCCACCGCCGGTCACTCAGCCGACGCCGCCCCAGCCGCAACCGCAGCCCGAGCCGCAACCGCGCCCGCAGATCGACGCCGCGCCGCAAATACAAGCCGTGGACAACAGCGTGCCGGAACTGAAGACGCCCGACGTGGTTCTAACTAAGCCGCTGCAGGACGCACCCAAGCTTGCCGCTGTCGACGATAAGGTCGCGGCATTGATGCCGCCGGCCAAGGTCGATCTGAAACGGCCGCCGCCCAAACCGCCTGCCGAAAGTTTCGATTCCGTTTTGAAAAACCTGACCAAAGCCGTGCCCCAGCAGCTGACCGAACAGCCGCCCACGCCGCAGGCCAAAACCCCGGCCAAGCCTGCGACCGGCGCGCAGGCGATGGTTTCAAATAAGCTCACTTCGTCCGAAAATGATGCGCTAATGCGTCAATTGAGCCAATGCTGGAGCATGCCCGCTAGCGCCAAAGACGCACAAGATCTCGTGGTTACTGTTGAGGTCGTGGTCAATCCCGATCGTACTGTTAGCGCAGTGCACGTTGTCGACCAAAGTCGCGTAGCGAGTGATCCTGCATTCCGTGCGGCGGCTATGAGTGCGCAACGGGCCTTTCGTATGCAGCAATGCACGCCGTTAGATTTGCCGCCGGATAAATATCAAGATTGGCAAGACCTGGAAGTCACCTTCAATCCCAAGGAAATGCTCGGACAATGACCCACCGAAACTGGTCCTATCGTCTTCGCGCCCGTAACAGCCGCAGTGATAATGCGCGGAACCTCCCCTCGCCCCAGCGGGGAGAGGGTTACGCAGGGTTGGCGAGCGTTGGCGAGGTTACCCGGAGTTGGGTGAGGGGGCTCGTGACGGGCTTTTGGGCTAAAATTCCGTTGCAGCTTCCGGGCGGCACAACCCCCTCACCGGCGCTTCGCGCCACCCTCTCCCCGCGGGGGCAAGGGTTAGTTTGGTACGTGATCGTCTTTGCCGTAGCGGCCCTGGGTGCACCGGCGGCGATGGCCAAGGTTGTGGTGAATGTTACCCAGGGCACCATCAACCCGCTGCCCATCGCCATCACCGCGCTGCAGGGTCAGGACGGCGCAGATCCGCAGGTCGGCGAAGCTATTGCCGATGTTGTGACCAGCGACCTGCGCAATTCCGGCGCCTTCCGGCCGCTGGACCCCGCCGCCTTCATCCAGGCGGCCCAGGCCGCAGCCGACCAGCCGCGCTTTGCCGACTGGAAGGTGCTGAACGCCCAGGCTCTGGTCACGGGCATCGTCGCGGCGGAGCCTGACGGGCGGTTGCGCGCCGATTTCCGGCTGTGGGACGTGTTCGAGCAGACACAGCTGGCCGGCGTTTCCTATAAATTTCCGGCGCAGCCGCAAAGCTATCGCCAGATCGCCCATATGATAGCCGACGTCATCTATAAGCAGCTGACCGGCGAGGACGGCTATTTCAACACTCAGGTCGTTTATATTGCTGAGAGCGGCCCGTTCGAACGGCGGGTCAAGCGGCTGGCGATTATGGATCAGGACGGGGCCAACAACCGGATTTTGGGCGATCAGCCCAGCAGCCTGGTTCTGACGCCGCGCTTTTCACCCAATTCGCCCGAGATCACCTATATGGCCTTCATGGGCTATCAGCCGCGCGTCTATATCCGCAATATCGAAACCGGCCGGCAGGAGCCGCTGGGCGATTTCCCCGGGATGAGCTTCTCGCCCCGCTTTGCGCCGGACGGGAACCATGTGATCTTCAGTCGGGCCTTGGGCGCGGACACGAATATCTATGAGATGGATACGCGCAACCGCGTGACCACACAGTTGACCAACGCGCCTGGCATTTCGACTGCGCCGTCATTCTCGCCCGACGGCACGAAGGTCGCATTCGAATCGGACCGCGGCGGCCAGCCGCAGATTTATGTGATGGATGCCGGCGGCGGCGGCTCGCATCGTATCTCGTTCGGGCAGGGCAGTTACGATGGTCCGGTCTGGTCGCCGCGCGGCGATCTGATCGCCTTTACCAAGCGGGAAGGCGGGCAGTTCTATATCGGCGTCATGCGGCCCGACGGGACCGGTGAGCGGGTGATCGCCCAGGGCTATCATGTCGAAGGGCCGACTTGGGCGCCGAACGGCAGCGTGCTGATGTATTTCAAGCAGCAATGGATCAGCCAGACCCAAAGCCGCACACGGCTTTACTCGATTCGGGTCACCGGCCAGAACGAACATGAGATACCGACGCCGACCGACGCTTCGGACCCGGCCTGGTCTCCGTCGCTGACGCAATGAAACCAAATTACAGTTGCGCATGTTGAACCAACGGCGATTCGCCCTATTCTTGCCGTGATTCCAGGCGAGGTATGGGCGAGTCGCCATGATTTAGCGGCGCAAAATTGATTCGCACCGAAATGCAATTTGAGGAGTCTTATCCGTGAACACCAAAATGAATATGAAACTGGTCGGCGTGTTGGCCGTCAGCGTTCTGCTCGCAGGCTGCCATTCCAAGTCCAACACCGCTTCTGAAACCGACAGCGCGTTGAACGGCGGCGTACAGTCCAGCAGCACCGCCATCCCCGGTTCGGAAGCCGATCTGGCGCAGAATGTCGGCGACCGCGTGTTCTTCGATCTGAACAATAGCGAGCTGTCGCAGGAAGCGCGCCAGACGCTGGACAAGCAGGCGGCGTGGCTCAAGCGTTATCCTGCGGTTCGCGTGACCTTGGAAGGCCATTGCGACGAGCGCGGCACGCGCGAGTACAACATGGCGCTGGGCGCCCGTCGCGCCAACGCAGCGCGCGCTTATCTGGTTGCATTGGGCGTCGACACCGACCGCATCCAGACCGTCAGCTATGGCGCAGAACGTCCGGCAGTGCTTGGCACCGGCGAGGCCGTTTGGCAGCAGAATCGCCGCGCTGTGACCGTCGTCGCTCAAGCCGGGTCGTGATCCGCACACCGGCCCTCGTGAAGCTGGGCCCGGCAGCGTTGCTGTTGGGCGTACTGGCTTTATGCGGGCCGGTGGCCGCGCAATCCGAAACACCGGCGGCACAGAACGAACTCAGGTTCCAGCAGCTTGAGGATCAAGTCCGCAACCTGACCGGTCAGGTCGAGACGCAGAACCATCAGATCGAGGTTCTGACCCAGCAGTTGGAAAAGCTGCGGGGCGACACCGACCTCAGGCTGAACGATCTCGAAGGCAAGAACGCGGGTGCTGCGCCGCCGTCGCAGGACGCCGGCCAGGCCTCGGCGGGGCCGCCGCCAGCCACGCTAGATCCGACGCAGGGTACTCAACCTGCTCAGCCAAGCTATGGCGCGCCGACGCCGCTTTATCCCGGGGCAAGCGCTCAGACACAGCAGGCCGGCCCCGGTGCGCCGCCCCGCGTCCTGGGCACCATTCCCGTAGGAACGATCCCTTCGGCGCCCCCGGCGGCCGTCGCCCCGGCAACGCCCGGGGAGCAATATCAAGCGGCCTATGCCTTGATCGGCCGCGCGCAATATGGCGCGGCACAGCAGGCATTCCGCGCATTTCTCGCGCAATATCCCAAAGACCCGCTGGCGAGCAGCGCGGCCTATTGGGTTGGGCACAGCTATTATGCCCAGGGCGACTTCCAGAATGCCGCCGTCGCCTTTGCCGACGGCTATAAGAAATATCCCAAGGGCATCAAAGCTCCCGATACGTTACTCGACCTGGGCAAGTCGCTCGCCAAGCTGGATCAGGTGCCCGGGGCCTGCGCCACCTTCGCGCAGTTCGACAAGCAGTTCGGCGTCGGTGCAACGCCTGCTATCAAAAAGCAGGAACAGCAGGAGAAGACCCGCTTGAAGTGCGGTTGATGGCCGACGGCGAAGCACCTTACGCATCGATCGGAACAGACCTTTTCGCGCGAGCGATGCAATGTTTCGCGCCATACGAATCCGAGCCAAAGGTTGCGGTCGGCGTTTCCGGCGGGCCGGACAGTATGGCACTTCTACTTCTTCTCGACGCATGGGCGCGCAGCCGCGGCGGGTCGGTTCTGGCTCTGACCGTGGATCACGGATTAAGGGCGGATTCGGCTGAAGAGGCGCGGCAGGTTGCCGCGTGGGCTCATGCCCGCGGCATCGCCAATGAAACGCTATCCTGGGTGGGCGACAAGCCCGCATCGGCCATCCAGTCTGCCGCCCGCGATGCGCGCTATGCGCTGTTGGCCCAGGCCTGCGCCGCGCACGGAATTCTCAATCTTGCAGTCGCCCATCATGCCGACGATCAGGCCGAGACGGTGCTGTTCCGGCGCGACCGCGACAGCGGTCAGGCAGGCTTGGCGGGCATGCCGGCATCGCGTTCACTGGGCGCGGTCAGGCTGATCCGGCCGCTGCTGGGCTGGTCCAAGCCTGCGCTGATTGCCACCTGTAACGCGCATGGGCAGCGGTTCATCGACGACCCCTCGAACCGATCCGGACGCTTCGCCCGCACTGAGCTGCGCCGACGCCTGGCCGACGAGACCGGACAGCGCGCGGCATTGCTGGGTGAGGCCGCGACCGCCGCCGGCCGGCGGGCCGAGAGCGACGCTGCGCTGGCCAGGCTTTTGGGTCGTATCGCAGAGATCCGCCCTTACGGCGTCGTTATGCTGGACCGATCGGGCTGGGCAGATGCGGAGGTTGAACTGCGTCGCGCGGCTCTGGCGGCGTCGCTGCGCTGCGTGGGCGGCGGTGCCTATGCGCCGGACAGGGATGCGATCCTGCGGCTTGAGAGCAGGCTGCTGGACGATGGTTTCGCCGGCGTCAGCCTGGGCGGTTGCATCGTGCGCGGATGGCGGGACGGAATTCTATTTTGCCGCGAGCCCAAGCGGGCAGCACCGCCGGTTGTGTTGGCCGACGGGCAGTGGCGGCGATGGGACAATCGGTTCCTGCTGCGGATCGACCAAGGCTTTAGGCAGGAAAAACCAGTGACTGTCGGCGTGCTGGGTGCGCGCAGCTATGCGGCGCTGAAACGGGGGATGGATATTAATTTGCCGTCGATTGTCGGGACGGGCTTGCCTGCAGTCCGGTCCGGTGACAGGCTGATCGCCGTTCCGTCAGTCGGTTGGGCGGAATCGGGCGATCGGACGGTGGAACAGCGTTATTTACCCCTCTGGTCCTTATCGTCCGAAACGTTTACCGTTGTTTATGCCGGGCCAGACATTATGTCTGCTTAGGGTGAGCGGAGCTGGCGGCAACGCAATGATCCTGAACGACGGTGTCAAAGCCGTTGCGCCTTCTGATTACAAAGGCTGTCATCGTGAACTATGTCGGCAAAAACATAACACTACTGATCATAATCTGCGTGCTGTTGTTCGTCTTGTTCAACCTGTTTCAAAACCAGGGCGGGCGCGGACAGATGCAGGAGGTCGCTTATAGCGAGCTTTTGACCGACGCCGGTTCGGGCTCGATCAAGGATGTGACGATCAAAGGCGATCAGATCATTGGCCATATGAGCGACGGCCACGCATTCATGACCTATGCACCGCCGCATACGGATGTCGCCGGACGGCTGATCGACAAGGGTGTTGCGGTCAAGGCCGCGCCCGACGATTCGGGCAATCCGTCGATCTTCAGCGTCGTTCTGAACTGGCTTCCGGCACTGCTGCTGCTGGGCGTCTATATTTTCTTCCTGCGCCAGATGCAGTCAGGCGGCGGCAAGGCGATGGGCTTCGGCAAGTCGCGTGCACGGCTGATGACTGAAAAAACCGGGCGCGTAACCTTCGAGGACGTTGCCGGGATCGACGAGGCTAAGCAGGAACTGGAAGAGGTTGTCGAGTTCCTGAAGGACCCGCAAAAATTTCAGCGCTTGGGCGGCAAGATTCCCAAAGGCGTTCTGCTGGTCGGCCCGCCGGGCACCGGCAAGACCTTGATCGCCCGTGCCGTGGCGGGAGAGGCCAATGTGCCCTTCTTCACGATTTCGGGTTCTGACTTTGTCGAGATGTTCGTCGGCG
>PLTD01000241.1 GCA_003165335.1 Rhodospirillales bacterium
GCGGCTGTTCGAGGAGGTGCAGGCGAAGACTGCCGATCTTTCTGAGTCGCTGCAACAGCAGATCGCGACCGCCGACGTGCTTAAGGTCATCAGTCGCTCGGCGTTCGACTTGCAGGCGGTCTTGACGACGTTGGTCAGGTCGGCGCTCAACCTGTGTAACGCGCCAATCGGCACTTTCTTTCTGCGCGAGGGTGACGTGCTTCGCCTTGCTACCCAGGTCGGCTGTACCCCGGAGCTTGTGCAATATTTTCACGACAACCCGATCCCGCTGAACCAGAATAGCGGTGCTGGACGTGCTTTCTCGACCGGCAGAGTCGTGCATTTCCCCGACGTGCTGGCTGATCCTGATTATCGCTTGAGCGAGGTGCAGCGTCTGGGCGAGTACCGCAGCCTCCTGGCGGTCCCGCTCCTGCGCGAACAGGAGACCATCGGGGTATTCAGTCTCTCTCGCACGCGGGCGGAACCCTTCAGCCAGCGGCAGATCGATCTGGTTCAGACCTTCGCAGATCAGGCGGTTATCGCTATCGAAAACACGCGGCTGTTCAACGAGACCAGGGAAGCCTTGGAGCAGCAGAAGGCATCTGCCGACATCTTGAATGTAATCAGCAATTCGGTTGCCGAGACACAACCGGCATTCCAGGAAATTTTGCGAAGCATCGCGCGCCTTTTTGGCAGCGAGGAGAACTACATTTTCCTGGTGGGCGAGGACGCCTTGCTGCATTTCGGCGCCGGGTCCGGCCCGCGCGTCGAGCAGGCACGTGCACTTCTACCGGTGCCGCTGGACGCGACCGTGACCATGGGGGCTATCCGCGAGCGGCGGCTGGTGAGTTCGGCAAACGTATTCGACGATCCCGAGTTACCTTCCGTTGCGAGAGAACGCTATCGCCGTCTAGGGGAAAATTACTCAATGGCTATTGCGCCCATGCTGTGGAAGGACGGCGCCATCGGCTCGATCATGGTCGCCCGTAAATCGATGGAGCCTTTCAGCGAAAAGGAGTGCAACCTTTTGCGGACCTTCGCCGACCAGGCGGTGATTGCGATCCAGAATGCGCGCATGTTCGAACAGGTGCAGCTGCGCACCAAAGAATTAACCCAGTCGCTCGACGACCTCCGAACCGCGCAGGACCGCCTGGTGCAGACCGAGAAACTGGCCTCGCTCGGCCAGCTCACCGCCGGTATCGCCCATGAGATCAAGAACCCGCTCAATTTCGTCAACAATTTCTCGGCGCTATCGGCTGAACTGATCGACGAACTAGACGAAACTCTGGCCCCTGCGCCGCTCGATCAGAAGATGCGCACCGACGTCGGCGAATTAACGCAAATGCTGAAGTCCAACCTCGAAAAGGTGGTCCAGCACGGCAAGCGGGCAGACTCGATCGTCAAGAACATGCTGCTGCACTCGCGCGAGGGTTCGGGTGAGCAGCGATCCGCGGACATCAATGCACTTCTCGATGAGAGCCTCAATCTCGCCTATCACGGCGCACGGGCCGAAAAACCGGAGTTCAATATCACGTTGCGGCGCGACCTGGACCCGGACGCCGGCACGATCAACGTGTTCCCGCAGGAAATTGCCCGTGCGTTCATCAATCTGATCTCGAACGGGTTCTATGCCGCAAGCAAGCGCAAAGCCGGGAATGGTGAGGCGGATTTCGAGCCGGTGCTCAGCGCCGCCACTAAAAATCTGGGCAACCACATAGAGATACGCATACGCGATAACGGCACCGGAATCCCGCCCGAAGTGAAGGACAAGATATTCAACCCTTTCTTCACGACCAAACCGGCTGGGGAAGGCACCGGCCTTGGTCTTTCCATGAGCCACGACATCATCGTCAAACAGCATGGCGGCAGCATCGATGTCGAGACGGAGCCCGGGCTTTTCACCGAGTTCAAGATCCTGTTGCCTCGAACCGGCCAAAGGTAATCCGCCCTGTCATTTCACCCGCTAAGCAGCACCATTTGCCGCGATGCATGAGGCTCTTGTTGGGGCCAAAGCGGACATGGTGCAATATTCGCCTTGAATCCGTTATGCGCGCCAAAGCGGAAGTCCGCGGCCCACTCCGGATCTGCGGTTCACGCTCCAAGACCCACGGACGGCGGTTACTTCTATTGCTTCTCGCAGAGTCTTGATCCGTCCAGCGCTACAGGCACGTCGCCCGCTCGGCGGCGATGTAGCCGAACAAGAGACCGACGCCGAACAGCAGCACCAGGCCGGCGGCGGAAAATTCCAGGCCGCGCATGATCAGCGCGCCGCCGCCTTCGCTGCCACTGCTCAATCGCCGTGCCAGATCCTTGGCCGACACCGCGATCACGGCGATGGTCGCCACCGTGATCGCGGTGCCGAGTCCCATGACGAACGTCGCGGCGATGCCGGCCCAGAACAGCCCCTGCGCCAGCGCGAACACCAGCACCAGGATGGCACCCGAGCAGGGCCTGATGCCGACGGCGAAGATCGCCCCAAAACCGCGGCGCCAGCCGCCGGGGCCGGCGAGTTCGGCAGGCTCCGGCCCGTGGGAATGGCCGCAATGCTCGTCATGGACGTGGTCATCGGCGTGGGCATGGCCGTGGTGAGCATGGTCATGGTGATCGTGGCCGTGTTCGTCGTGGTGATGATCGTGGCCATGATCATGGGGATGCGCGGCCACCGCCAATACCGGCCGCTTGGCCTGCA
>PLTD01000258.1 GCA_003165335.1 Rhodospirillales bacterium
CAAATCCCAGCGGGAACCACCATCCGGGCCCTCTCGCTTACCTCCCCAGCCTCAACGCCGGGGTTGCTCGCGAGGAACCTGATGACCTCGCAGATCGCGGTCATAAAGCCGATCAAAGGCTCATTATGGCTCGCCCGCGCGACCGCCATGTGCCAATCGATATTGCCCTGAAGATAGGCCCGACGGTCGGTCATGCTGTTCGTGAGCCGAGCCTGCGCCTCGACCAAATCCGCGATGTCCTCAGCGGTGCGGTTCAGCGCCGCCAGCCTGGCGACAGCAGGCTCCAGCGCCTCGCGGGTTTCGAGCAAGGCAATCAGCCTGATTCGCTGTCCGCGGACATAGAGCCCGACAGAACGGGCGATGACATCGGCCGTCGGCTGCTTGATCGAGGCCCCTCCGTTGCGGCCGCGACGGGTCTCAATCAACCCCTCGCTTTCAAGAATGCGCAACGCCTCCCGCACCGAAGCGCGGCTTAAACCCGACCGTTCGCCCAATGCCCTCTCGGTGGGGAGCGGGCTTCCATCCGCCCATTCGCCCCGCAAAATCGTCTCACGCAATTGTTCGGCCAGAACATCGGACACCTTGGGTACAGTCAGCCGATTGGCTGTTGCAACTGAGAGAGCCATAGCGATCAGCGTCCCTCAAACCGGGCCGGGCGCCGGGCCAGTCTCGCGGCCATTCCCTCTTTGGCATCGGCGCTGTTATTGACCAGCTCGACAAAGCGATCGAGGTCATCATGCGCGATCCCGTCGCGGAAGGTCATCTCGCGAACGATCAGCGCCTTCATTGCCCTGAGCGACAAGGGCGCGTTTGCCGAAAGACGATCAATCACAGCCGCCGCGGCGGTTTCCAAATCATCCGGCTCGGCAATATGCGAGATCAAACCAAGCTCGAAGAACGTCCGGGCCGGCAGGGGGTCCCCAAGCAGGAGGATGCGACGGGTGATGACCGGCCCGGCAACCTCAAGCAGCTTTTTGATCAGGAACCAGCTCGGCACCAGGCCGATTTGGGCCAGCGACATGCCGAAACGGGCGGCGCTGCTGGCAATCACAAGGTCACAGTGAAGCGCCAGCTCGTTGCCGCCGGCGATCGCGTCGCCTTGGACAATGGCCACGACCGGCAACGGATAGGTCTCGATCTTATGCAGCATCAACTCGATCGGGTTGGTCGTCACCGTATGGTCGGACAGATCCAGCCCGGCGCAGAAGACCGGCCCGGCAGCCCGGATTACCGTCAGCCTCTCTTCCGGTCCCGGTGGATGCGAAAATGCCTCCTCGAGCAGCGACAGCATTTCGCCATTCAGCGCATTGCGCTTTTCCTGCCGATTGAGCAGGACCGTGCGGAGCGGGCCGACGATTTCGGTTTCAACGATCACTTCAAATCACCCCTTCATCCTGCAATGTCGCGATAGTCTCGGCAGAAAGTCCCAGCCATTCGCCATAGGCCCAGCCATTGTCGGCGCCCAGCAGGGCGCTCGGCGTGAGTTCGGTCGGGGCCGAACCCTCGAACCGCAGAGGGCTGCGCTGAACCGTTATGGGGCCGAGTTCAGGATGATCGATCCTCTGCAACGCGCCGCGAGCATGCATATGCGGATCATTGACCACCTCAAGAAGGTCGCGCACCGGGGCGCAGGGCACGTGGTTGCCGATCAGCAGTTCGAATAAGGCCTGCTTGTCCCAACCTGCGGTCCAACCGCCGACGATCTCATCGACCAAATCCATATGGGCGACCCGGGATTTCAGCGTGGTGAATCTAGAATCGTCATTCAGGTCCAGCCTCCCCATCAACCCGATCAGGGACTGCCAATGCGCCTCGCCGACACAGATGATCGCCACATAACCGTCGCGGGTCGGATAGACATTGTAGGGAGATTCGGCCAGCCCGCTGTGACGGTTGCCGGTGCGCGACGGAATCTCACCCTCGGCGCTGTCGAACATGAGGCCCAGACTGGAACTCAAGGTCGCATAGACCGCATCCTGCATCGACACCTCAACCAATCGGCCGATCCCGGTCTTTTCGCGCTCGTAAAGCGCCGTCGTGATCGCCGCATAAAGATGAATGCCGGCAGAAAAATCGGCAATGGCCGGGCCAGCCTTGACCGGCGGCCTGTCGGAAAAGCCGGTGATGCTCATGATGCCCGACATAGCTTGGACCGTCAGATCCATAGCCGGGTAGTCACGGTTGGGGCCACTGCGGCCAAAGCCCGAACTGGCGCCGTATATCAGCCGGGAATTGGCGGCGCTGAGCACGTCCCAGCCCAGACCCAGCCGTTCCATAGTGCCGGGGGCGAAATTCTCCACGACGATATCGGCGCGGCGAACCATCGCGATCAGCAACTCGCGTCCTTGCGCAGTCTTGAGGTTCAAGGTGACGGCGCGCTTGTTGCCATTCAGCATCGCAAAGGGCAGAGCGGCGCCACCGACAGCGCCGCGCCGGCGCAGATGCTCGCCACCCAGGGGCTCGACCTTGATCACCTGAGCACCGGCCATCGCCATCATGTAGGTGGCGTAGGGGCCGTTATAGATTTGCGTCAGATCGACGACGGTGACACCGGCAAGCGGCGGCGGACGATCGGTCATGATCTAGTTCGATTGCCGTGCGGGCTGGCGCGAACCCAGCAGGTCACGCGCAATCACCATGCGGTGAACCTCAGACGGACCCTCGCCGATTCGCTTGATCCTGAGTTCGCGGTACCAGCGCTCGAGCGGCATCTCGGCTGCTACACCCATGCCGCCAAATATCTGGATGCAGCGGTCGACTACTTTTCCGGCTATTTCAGTCGCATAGACCTTGGCAATCGAGGCATCGACCTTGATGTCGTGGCCCATATCGGCGCGCCACGCCGCTTGATAAACCAGCAAGCGCGCCGCGCGCAGCTCGATCTCGGAATCGGCGATCATCCATTGGATCGCCTGCTTATCGGCCAGCGCCGAGCGGAATGTATGGCGTTCCTTGGCCCATTCGATCGCCAGCCTCAGCGCAGCCTGCCCGACCCCGATGACCGCTGCGGCGTAGGGCACGCGTTCATGCACCAGCCATTCCTCGGCAAGAGCAAATCCCTGCCCCTCCTCGCCCAGGCGATTTTCCACTGGGACTTCGAGATCCTCGAAATGCAACTCGTAGGGCGAATAGGAACGGATGACCGGCAGCTTTTTATAGTTGAAGCCCTTCCAGTGCTTTTCGACGATGAAACTGGTGATGCCGTCGCGGCCCTTGGATGGGCCGGTGCGGGCAAAAACGAGACCCCATTTCGATTGGCCTACTCCGGATATGAAAATCTTGGCGCCGTTGATCAGATAGCGCTCGCCCTTGCGTTCGGCCCGGGTCGCGATGGCGCGGCCGGGATCGGATCCGCCGCCCGGCTCGGTAATGGCAACAAAGGTCTTTTCGCCGGATTCGATGACGGGTAATGCGTATTTTTCGATCTGCGCCCGCGTGCCCTTGAAGATCGAAATCGGTAGGTCCCAGCCGAAAGAATGGGCTGCGTGGATATAGAGGCCCATCCTGCATTGCGACGCCTCTTCGGCTACGACCGCCTGACCCAGCAAGCTCAAGCCTGCCCCGCCCCACTCGCCGGGCGTCTGCATCTGCCAAAGGCCGAGCGAGCGCGCCTTGGCCTGCAGCCTCTGCAAAACCTCGGGCGGCATTTCGGTGGCGTCATGGGGAAGCTTGTCCTCTTGCGGCTTGACCTCCTGCTGCATGAAACGGCGGACCGTTTGCTGCAGCATCCGCAAATCCTCGGGCAGCTCCCAACTGCCGCTGCTATCGTGCATCTGACATTTCCTTTTTAAGCACTGCGCGCCGTCGTTCGGTCGCCGACCTGTCCAGCCGGCCATTTCCATCGAATAGCGCGCCATAGGCGCGAGCCGCCGTTTCGGCGCTGACATAGCCGAGCCTGATATCCCGCTCGACCGCAGCAATGTCGCGGGTTAAAGGGTCGCCGAAGCCGCCTCCGCCGGGCGATGCAGCCTGCACGCGATCACCTGCCTTTACAGCCTGCTTTTCCAGTTTGCTTCGCAGCGGCGGCTCCCACAGTCCCTCGCCAGTGTCGATCCGCACAGAGTTAGGTGCTGCCGGCCCGCCGCCGGCGATGCCGAAAGGCGGGTGATCCACGCGGTCGCCCAACACTGTGACCAGACAATCGGACAGCAATGCGAAACCGTATTGCGAACCGCAACCGCCACGATGAAAGCCAGGGCCGCCCGAATCTTCGCGCAGCGCGAAATAGTCGAAGCGCAGCGGATAGCGGTGCTCCGACATTTCGATCGACATGAAATTCGCCATCGATTGCGGCGAAGTGCCGTGGACCAGACCGTCCGTCTGACGGCTGCCGCCATAGCCGCCGGGATAGGGGAAGACGCCGACATAATAGCGCTCGGTTTCAGGGTGACGGCCGGCGATGGTGACAACGCCGGTCGTCCCGAAGGATGGGGCCGGGGTGCGATCAGGAATGGCCTGGGCCAAAGCGCCGAAGGTAAGGTCCGTCACCTTGCCGACAACCTCAAGGTAGCCGCCAACAGGCCCTGGATATTCGACTGCAAGCAGGCTGCCCTCGGGTATGGTAAAGCGGGTCGGACGGAATGCGCCGCCATTGACCGGCACCTCGGGAAAGATGTGCTTCAGCGCGACGAAGCAAGCCGAGAGCGTGGTCGTCAGCGCCAGATTGATTGGTCCCCTGGCCTGGGGCGCAGTGCCGGTGAAGTCAAAATGCAGCGAACCTTTCTCTACCGTCAGGGCAAGTGCAATCCGCATCGGTTCGTCGGTGACGCCATCGTTGTCGAACCAATCCTCGCAACGGTAGGTGCCGTCGGGTATATCGGCGATGTAGGAGCGCATCTGCCTTTCGGACCGCTCCATCATCTCGTCGAAGCAGCGCGCCAGAGCCTCGGCGCCATAGCGCCCGGTCAGCCGTTCGATTCCGCGCCGACCGATGTTGAACACGTTCGACATTGCAGACAGGTCGCCGGCGATCTGATCCGGCAGGCGGACATTAGCCAGAAACATCTGTACCACCGGCCCGTTGAGCTTGCCTGCGTCATAGAGCTTGAGCGGTGGGATCAGCATTCCTTCTTGATGGATTTCAGTCGCTTTCGGCGCCCAGCCGCCGGGCACGCCCCCGCCTATATCCATCCAGTGGCCGGTATTGGCAAAGATGCAGAACAGCTGGCCGTCGACAAAATGCGGGGACACCAGCACGACATCCTGCAGATGGGTGCCGCAAACATAGGGGCTGTTCAAAATCCATAAGTCGCCGGGTTTGAAACCGCCTTCGGCGTTGGCAAGATTCAGGATGTTCTGGACGGTGAACTGCATATTGGCGAGGAACACAGGCAGGCCATAGCGCCCCTGGGCGATCGTCTCCCCGGTTTCAGGATGGAAGATGCCGTGCGCGCAGTCGTTGGTTTCGGAAATGATGGGGGAAATCGCGGCATGGATCAGATGCAGGTCCATCTCGTCGGCGATCTGCTCCAGCGCGCCGCGCACGACGGCGAGTGTCACCGGGTCCATCATTCGACCTCCACCAGCAGATTGCCGTAGCCATCGGCCCTCGCCCGCATGCCGGGTTCGATCACCGTCGTCGTATCGGATTGCTCGACGATTGCCGGCCCGGCCAGCACCATGCCCGGCAGCAGGCTTTCCCGCCGGAAGATCGGCGTATCGCACCAGCCGCCGAAATAGACGGGACGCACAGAAAACGGCGGAGGTGCGGCGCGGGGCCGCGGAATTTCGCGCACTCTGTGGGCGTGATCCCGAACGCCTTGAACCACAGTGCGCAGGCTGACGATGACGGTCGGAATATCGCCGAGGTCGTTGCCGTATTCGCTGCGATAAGCCGCCTGAAAAGCGGCGACGATTTGGGCGCATCCCCAGCCGGATTCGATCGGGACCCGCAACGGGTGGATCTGTCCGAGATAAGACATGTCCGCTGCGTGGCTGACGACGATCTCGCGGACTTTCGCCTCACTGGCAGCCAGTCGCGCCTCGCCCTCGCGGCGCTGATCGGCCAGAATATCGGCGATGGCGGATTCGCCCAGCGCCTCGGGCCGCTGTTCGATCGTGCGCGACAGGTCATAGCGCACGTCGGCGATGACACAGCCCATGGCGCAGAGTACCCCCGGGCTTGGCGGCACCAACATCGTGCCGATGCCGACCTCCCGGATCAAGGCCGCGCCGTGCAGTGGACCGGCCCCGCCGAAGATCACAAGCGCGAAATCCCTCGGGTCATAGCCGCGCTCGATCGACAGCAGCCGGGTGCGGCCCGCCATCGTCTGGTTGACGATCGTGAGGATCGCTTCAGCCGTCTGTTCAAGCCCCAGCCCCAATGCGCGGCCGAGCCCTGCGACCGCAGCCCGCGCGGCGTCGATATCGAGAGATTTGCGATCCTTAAGCCCAATCGGATCGTCGGGTTTGATCCGGCCGAGTACCACATTGGCGTCGGTGACAGTGGGTTCGATCCCGCCATGTCCGTAGCAGACAGGCCCAGGAACCGCCCCGGCGCTGCGCGGCCCGACCTGCAGCATGCCGCCGCGGTCGATCGCGGCGATGCTGCCCCCGCCGGCGCCGATGGTGTGGACGTCGATCATCGGCAGGCGCAGCGGTATTCGGAAATCGAGATTTGTGGTCTCGGCGATTTCCGGCTCGCCATCCACGACCACGGCGACGTCGAAACTGGTGCCCCCCATATCCCCGGTGATGATCCGATGGAAACCGGCTTCAGCGGCGACCCGCGCGGCAGCGATGACGCCCGCGGCAGGACCGGACCGCACGATATAGGCGGCCCGCTCGGCCAATTGCTTCACCGGCACGACACCGCCGTTCGACTGCATGATCAATGCTTGACGATCGAAGCCCCAGCCGGACAGGCGTTGGGTCAGATTGCGGGCGTAACGCGCGATCAGCGGCTGGAGATAACCCTGAACCACCGCCGTACTGGTCCGCTCGAACTCGTAATATTCGCGGATCACGCCGCTGGAGGTAACGATTTCCCAGGCCGGGTTTATCGCCTGCAGCAGAGCGGCGGCGCGAAGTTCGTGGGCGGGATTGGCGTAGGAATGAAGAAACGAGATGACGACAGCCTCAACCTTCGCATCCTGAAGCACCAGCCCCAAAGCCCTGAGGCCCTCTTCGTCGAGCGGGTGCACGATCCGGCCGCGGTGATCGAGGCGTTCGCCGACTTCAAAGCGCAGATCGCGCGAGATCAACGGATTCTGTACGCCGGTCAGGCCGTAAATATGGGGACGGTCCCGGCGGCCGAGTTCAAGCACGTCGCGAAAACCTTTGGTTGTCACCAGCGCACAACGGGCGCCGCGCCGTTCTATGACGGCATTGGTGGCGATCGTGGTGCCGTGGATGATGAGGTCCAGCCCGTCCGGGTCGATATCGGCTGCACAGAGCGCATCGACCAGCCCGCGCGACGGATCGTCTGGCGTAGAGGGGACCTTGAGGACCGCGTGCGCGGTCAGGCCATCCTCGGAATAAAACAGGTCGGTAAAGGTCCCCCCGACATCGATCCCGACCAGTCCGCCCATTTGCCCGCACGCTTCCCCAATTGCGGCTTGATCGCCTTTTCCGCGACGACCGTATTGGCGAGCCGGAGCGACTGTCAACGATATTGTCAGACCAAAGTTTTGTGCCCTCGACATCGCCCTTGGACGGCGTTAGCGATAGGCATGACCTTGAGCGGACCAAAACGGCTCGTCGGACTCGCTGGGTGGAGCGGGAGCGGAAAGACCACGCTGGCGACCAAGCTGATCCCGGTTTTAACCGGGCGCGGATATTCCCTCTCGACGATCAAGCACACCCATCACGATTTCGACATCGACCAGCCCGGGAAGGACAGCTGGCGCCATCGGCAGGCCGGGGCATCCGAGGTGTTGGTTGCGTCCGACACGCGCTTCGCTTTGATGCGCGAGTTTCGCGGGGAAGGCGAACCTTCGCTGGAGGCGCTTTTATCGCGTCTGGCGCCGGTCGATATCGTTGTGGTCGAGGGATTCCGGCACAGCGCCCATCCAAAGATCGAGATTCACCGCCCAGAGCTGGGCAAGCCAGTGCTGCATCCCGATGATCCGATGATCCTAGCGGTCGCGGCGCCGGAGCCGATTGCCGGCATGCGGGTTCCCTGGCTGCCGCTCGATGATCCCGAGGCGATAGCCGACTTCGTATTGGCATATCCCCGCTTCGCGATAGATTAGGCGATGGCCCGATCCGCCTCATATGCTCCCCCTCACAAGAACTCGATCAGCCTTGCGGAAGCCTTGGCGATCGTCGCACGGACATATCGGGCGATACCCGACAGGCAATCCATCGCACTTGCGCTGGCGGCAAACCGCATATTGGCTGCGGATATCGTTGCACCGATCGCAGTGCCGGCCGCAGATAACTCAGCCGTCGACGGCTATGCGTTCCGCCATGCCGATCTCGCACGGCAGGGGGACCGTGCTTTCCGCTTGGTCGGCACCGCAGCGGCCGGTCATCCTTTCGCTGGTGCCGTCGGCAAACACGAAGCCGTGCGCATCTTCACAGGGGCGGTGATTCCGGCCGGCGCCGATACGGTTGTGGCGCAGGAGAATGTTTCGACCTCAGGCGATACTGTCATTGTTTCGCCGGATTCGCGCTTAGGCGACAATCGACGCCTGGCAGGCGAGGACATCGCCTTGGGCAGCCGGATCGTAACGGCAGGCACGCGGCTGGGCCCGGCGGAAGTCGGACTTCTGGCCTCGGTCGGGGTTGTTCGGGTCGAGGTCCGCGAGGCGCTGAAGGTGGCGGTATTCTCAACCGGAGACGAGCTTCGCGACGGCGGCCAGACGCCTACTGCAGGCCAGATTTACGATTCCAATCGCCCGGTTCTCCTCGCATTGCTGACTGGGCTTGGAATCGCCGCCACCGATCTGGGCATACTGCCCGACAATATGGATACAATCCGCATGCGGCTCGCCGAGGCAGCGCAAAATCACGATGCGGTGATCTGTTCGGCCGGAATGTCGGTCGGCGACGAGGATCACGTCAAATCGGCGGTGAGAGCTTTGGGGACGCTCGATTTCTGGAGCGTTGCGATCAAGCCGGGGCGCCCGATCGCGGTCGGCCATATCGGCAAAACACCGTTCTTCGGCCTCCCCGGCAATCCGGTCGCGATGATCGTGACCTTCGCAATGATCGTCCGCCCGGCGCTGTTGTGTCTGGCAGGCGCGGAGTCGGCGGTCCCGCGTCGCTTCCCGGTCACGGCGGATTTCAGCCTGACCAGGAAGGCGGGCTATCGGGAGTTTCTACGCTGTACGCTGCACGAGGGCGACGAACCTGCCCTCCTCGCCAGGCGGTTCCCGCACAGCGGGTCGGGTGTTCTGTCGTCGGTCGCGGCCAGCGAAGGGCTGCTGGAGATCGGCGAGGATATTACCGAGATCAAGCCCGGCATGACCCTGCCCTTTATTCCTTTCTCAAGCCTAGGGCTTTGAAGCCGGCGGCCGTTCTGCTGGCGGGGGGTACCGCGCGCAGGATGGGCGGCGGCGACAAGCCGCTCAGGCTGATCGCGGGGCGTCCGATGCTGGCCCATGTCATTGCCCGTATCGAACCGCAGGTTGCCGTCCTTGCGCTGAACGCCAACGGCGACCCGGCGCGCTTCGCGGACTGGAACCTGCCGGTGATCCCAGACGCGATCGAAGGAAAACCCGGTCCGCTCGCGGGTATCCATGCCGGGATGGTCTGGGCGCAATCGGCCGCGCCTGGCATTGTCGAAATGCTCTCGATACCGACCGACCTGCCTTTCTTGCCGGAAAATCTGGCCGAAAGATTGCAGGAGGCACGCAGCGCAGCGGGCGCCGACATCGCTGTCGCCGCAAGCGGCGGGCGGTCACACCATGCCGTGGCTCTATGGCCGATCCGACTGACCGAAGCATTGCACCGGGCGGTCACACAGGAGGGCCTGCGCAAGGTGGCCGAGTTCCAGGGGCGCTACCGTGTCGTCGCCGTAGATTTTCCGGCGGGCAAGATCGACCCGTTCACCAATATCAACGACCGGACAGACCTGGAGCGCGCCCAGAATTGGGCCGAGCGCGACTAACCGCCTAGTGGGCCAGTGGGTCGGGTCGCAGCTGGAATTTGACGGCCTTGCCCAGTGTGCCTTCGCCGCCTTCGATATGCCAGAGCGGCACTTCGGCATAGTCGGTCCACAGGCCCCTGCCCTTCCAGCCGGCTTTCGGGTCGTCGATCCGCTCGTCCATGCCGCGGCTGTAAAAGCCCATCGGGTAGGGCACGCGCATCACTACCCATTTCTCGGAGCCGGGCATCAGCGCCAGCAACGAATCCGACATGGTGCCGGGCGTGATCGGCACGTCGCGGCCCAGCCCCAGCACGTCGAACTGATCGACATACATCAGGTAATGCCAGTCGGCACCCGACTTGGTCCCGGTGATATTGGGACCGGGTGAGCGATAGATGGTCCAGCCCTCGGGGCAATGCTGCCCGGTCGCGGTCGGTCCGTTCAGCACCTTGCATTTGCTACGGTCGAACTTGCCGAGGTCGCCGCTGCCGAAATCGACCCAGGCGACGCCGTGGGAATCGACATCGACAGCCCGGGCGTTATAGGCGGCATAGGTGCCGTCGGGCAGGCGCGGCGGTTCGTAATATTCGGTCTTGCAGGTCTCGGGCGGATTCGACCCCGGGTCGAGGCGGATCAGCCCGCTCGGCACATAGGGGGTAAACTTGGCGTACCAGCTGATGTTGCTATTGGGCTGGACGCTCATCCCGTAGAGAAAGCCGCTGACCCGCGTGTCTTTCTTGGGATCGAAGTCCGGATTGGCGGCAGCAGCGGACTTTGCATCCTCCTTGGCCTGCTGGCCTTGCTCTCCGGTGACGACCAAGGGATTGATCGGCGGGTTCCACTGATTGCGGTCGGGCGTGATCTTGCCGTCGCCGTTCGTGTCCAGCACCATCGGGCACCAACCTTGGGACTTCGCCGCATCGTGGGTCTCGTCCCACACCTTGGTCTTGATCCAGCCCATCACGTTGGCGTCGCCGCTGAAATAGAGCGTGTCGTCCTTGTCGCTGGTGAATTTGAGATGAAGATTGCCAAAGCAGACAGGGATCATCGTGGTCTGCTTGGTCTTGGGGTCATAGAGGGCGACATGCCGGCCCAGCTTGCGCGGGTTGGGATAATAGGCGGCGAACTTGCTCAAGGACCCGTCGGCGCAGAAAGCCGGGTCCTCGCCCTCGCCAAATTCGGTAATCGCGATCCAGACCCGGCCCTTGGCGTCCTCGGTCGGGGTATGGACGGCGAAGGGCACGCCCTTGTCGTCGTCGGCGACATGCGATTCGGAAATCTTGGCAGTCTTGGGGTCGAGGAAGACCATATTGTGGCTGATATTATCCTCGCCATAGACCAGGCCGCCCGCATCGACATTCGGGTTGCGCTTGTCCGACACGGTGACGTCATGGACGAAATGGCTGTTGGCCCAATCCCATTCCGAGATCACGAGATTGCGCTCGACGCCCGACGGACGCGGGGGAGGATCGGGCGGAATTTCGCCCTTGGCGATTCGCTGGCTCCAGTCGGCGAACATATTGAGGCCCCGATCGCGGCCGAACTTCGCCATCGCATTCTGCATATTGGCCGAGAATTCCTTGCCCCGGGTGCCCAGGGTCGGGTCGCCGGGCTCGCGCGCCAGCAACAGGCGCTGAGCCCAGCCTTCGACGCTGTTATTGGCCAGTTCCCGGGTCGACTTGTCGCCGATCTGGTGGCAGGGGGTGCAATCCTCCTTCATTACCGAGAGCCAGTCCTGCTGGGTCTTCATCTTGGGAGAGATGCCGTTGCCGTCATGGCCGGTGCCGGGGAACTCGCTGGCCGCCGGGGGATGCAGCAGGGCGTACCAATAGTTCGCCGGATAGATTTCGGCCGCCGCTTTGGCATCGGGCGCAATGGTCGCGGGCAGATCGACACGGGTGCCGAGCGCGGCTTCGACCGGCATTGAATCGACCAGACCATAGCCGCGCACCCAGAGTTTGTATTTGGCCTTGGGCAGGTCGGGCACGACATAGCGGCCCTCGTCGTCGGTGACGACGATCTTGACGAAGCGGGTCGGCAGATCGGTGGTTTCGGCAATGACCCAGACCCCGGCCTCAGGCCCCTTGGCGCTGGTCACCACGCCGGCGATATCGTCGGCAACGATGGGTACATCGAGAACCGCTGCGAAGGCGCCGCCGACGCCGACAGCCCAGAAGCACGTAGCGACCATCAGACGATGCAGTGCCGTCATATCGTGGCGTCCTCCCCGGATTGCGTCGGCCCGTCTTATGCGGGTCCGCAGCATTTCTTCATCCCTTGCGCCAAATCCTACACGGGCCGATGTCCGGGCCGAAGCATTATTCGCCGGCCGGCTTCAAACCAGCCGCAACACGGCTTTTCGCGGCATGTCGAATTCAATGATGCTGTCGAGGATGCGCTCCACCCCGCTCAGTAGCCGTTCCACTTTCCGCTCGACCGTGATTGTCTCATAGAATTGCGAGACGTCCGGGGAGATCAGGCCGCGCACATACAGGCTGCACTGAAGATTGGCGCAGAACATGTGGGTCAGCGTGTGATAGCCGGGCCCGCGCCGCGACCGATAGGTGAAGTTCGCGATCCCGCGCATGCTGTGGAGTGTGCGGCAGATCGCGCACATGAAGCTGCGCGCGTTGGAACTGCGAACCATCATCCGGTCCAGCACCAGACCGCTGACTTCGCCATCGTTTTCGAACGCGAGATAAGCCTTGTCGCCCGACCGGTCGCACCAGCCGAGAAAATCGAGATTGCCCCAAGCGATCCCGTCCAGCTTTGGTAGGGTGAGCTTTTCCCCGTCTTCGAGATGAAAGGCCGAGATCAGATGTTCGGGTTTAAGCGCTTTCATATTCGCCATCCCGACCGAAACCCGGTCCACCTGCCGATCGTCAAGCCAGCCTCCGCATTGTGCCCGCGTGCGACGGAAGCATAGCGCAAAGTCGCTTCACCTCGAAAGACCGTCACAACTGCCTAGCCCCGGCGGCGCCAGAGACGTAAAGTGACCGTCAGAGCGGAATACCGCCGTAGATTAAGACCCCCAGGGATGAAACGGCAGAGAGGCAACCAGCAATGACCGACGTGATGAACCCGATTTTGGAAACCCTGGCAGCCACCGCCGGCGACGAAGATCTGGCGAAGCTGCCCGAGCGCATCATCTCAGCCGATTCCCATGTGACCGAGCCTCCCGGCTGTTACCTGGACCGGATCGACCCCAAATTCCGCGACCGCGCACCGCGCGTGACGACCGAGAATGACGGCGGCGACAGTTTCGTGATCGACGGCATACCCGGTTCGGTGCCGCTGGGCATCGTCGCGGCGGCAGGCAAAGACCCGCGCGAGATCAGGAAGGGCGAAACCAAATTCGCCGACCTGCATCGCGGCGGCTGGGACGGCAAAGCCCGCCTTCTGGACCAGGACCGCGACGGCATCGCCGCCGAGATCATCTATCCGTCGGTCGGCATGGTGATCTGCAACCACGCAGACGCCGATTACAAGCATGCCTGCATGTGGGCCTATAATCACTGGCTGCACGAGGAATTCTGCGCCCCCGACCCCAAGCGTCTGATCGGCCTAGGACAGACGGCGGTGCGCTCGGTCGCCGAGACGATCGACGAGTTCCAGAAGTTCAAGGAAATGGGATTCAAGGGCGTGATGCTGCCGGGAAATCCGGCGACGGAGCACGACTATCACCATGAAAGCTTCGACCCGCTGTGGCGCGCATCGGTCGAGCTTAACCTGCCGATCAGCTTTCACATTCTGACCAGCCGGTCGGACGGCAACAACGCTATCGGCGACAGCGGCCGCAGCGCGCTGCGCGGGCCGCCGCAGAACGCGGCGCAAAACCTGATCAAATCGATCCAGGACCTGATCGGCGTCTTCATCTGGGGCCGGGTCTTCGAGCGTCACCCGGAACTCAAGATGGTCTGCGTCGAGGCCGATGCCGGCTGGGCGCCGCACTTCGCCTATCGCATGGACCACGGCTATAAGCGGCACCGTTTCTGGATGAAGATGGGCGACATGAAGAAGATGCCCAGCGAGTATTTCCGGGAGAATGTCTATCTGACCTTCCAGGACGATTGGATAGCGCTCAAGATGACCAACCTGATGAATCCGCAGCGACTGATGTGGGCCAACGACTTCCCGCACAGCGATTCGACCTGGCCCTGGAGCCGCGCCCTTCTGGCCGGCCAGACCCAGCATCTGTCTACCCAGGAAAAGGCCTGGATCCTGGGCGACAACGCGGCGGAGCTATACGGGATCGCCTGACGCAACTATCCCGGGGATGGGTGCCCACCCCCGGGATTGCGCGATCAGTTTTGCGCCATGCTGGTCAGCGTATCGACCGCGATGCTGGTCGAGCCGCGGATGACGCCGCTCGAATCGGTGAACTGTACGGCGACGCGATTGGCCCCCGGCAAGTCGGCAATCGTCCCGGTTGCCGTTGCAAAGATGCTGAAGGTCGGCGTGTCGCTCGCGTTGACCGCCAGGGTAACGCTGGCCGCCGGCGGGGTGAGACAGGCGCCCGATCCGTTGGTTTGGCAGATGCTGAGCGATAGCGGCAGCGACACCCCACCCGCTACGACCGCGGTCGCGGTGATGGCCGCAGAGGCGGCGCCGACATTGGCGGTCGCCACCGCGAAGGCGTTGCTGGCGCCGGTTCCGTTGATCGAGAGCAGGCCGTTACCCGACGGCGTCACCGCGATCGAAATGATGTCGGGCACCGGCGTCGTCGAGGCGGACAGCAGCAGCGTGTTCAGCCCGGCGATCGGCCCCGCAGGATCGACACCCGTGCAAACGAAACTGAGCACCACATTGGTGGGCGCGAAGGCCGCACCGGTCCCATAACCGAAATAGAAGCTCTGCGATTGGCCCGCCGCCAGCGTCACGGCGGTGTTGGCCGTACCGGTGAGAGCATTGGTGCTTGGATCGGTGGTCTGGAAGACGAATCCCGAGGGTACGGGCGAAAGCGGCGTGATCCCGCAATTCGTTTCGGTTGAGCCGCTGTTGTTGATGACTGTCGCAAAGGCGGTTGCCGTCGTGCCGACCGTAACCGAGCGGCTGGACGGTAGCACCGCTGCCAACAAGGGCGTCGGGCTGGGGTTCGGGGTCAACTGGCCGATCTTGTTCGTATTCTGCTCGGTGTACCAAAGATTGCCGTCCGGCCCGGCGGTGATGGTCGCCAAATTGCTGGAGCCGGTGGGAACGGTATATTCGGTGAGCACCGGACCGTCATTGCCGGTGCCATAGCGCCCGAGCAGGTTGGCGTTATGCTCAATGAACCATACTGCGGCATCCGGACCGATTCCGATGAAGCCTGCGCCGCCACTGCCGGTCGGGAACGGCGTTTCGCTCTGAAAGCCGCCGTTGGTGCCGATCGTGCCGACCGTATCGACCTGATTTTCGGTAAAGACGAGGTTGCCGTTCGGACCGCGGGTGATGAAGGCGACCTGCGCGACGGGGTCCGGATTGGTAAATTCGCTGATCTGGCCGCCGGTCGTGATCCGCCCGATCTTGTTCGCATTGCTCTCGGTGAACCAAAGGGCGCCGTCCAACCCTGATGTGATCGACTTGGGCTGGCTGTTGGCTGTCGTCGTGGCGAATTCTGTAATCGCGCCGGCTGTGGTGATCCGGCCGATCTTGCTGGAGCCCTGTTCGGCAAACCATAGCGCGCCGTCTACGCCCACGGCGATGCCGAAGGGCTGGCTGCCGGATGTGGGAATCGCAAACTCGGTGACCACCCCGACTGTCGTGATCTGACCGATTTTGCCCGCGGTGGCTTCGGTAAACCACAAGGCCCCGTCGGGTCCGGCGACGATGCCTGTCGGCTGGCCGCCCGCAGTGGTTATGGGATATTCGGTTATGGCCCCGGCGGTCGTGATACGGCCGATCTTGTTGCCTGCCAGTTCGGTGAACCACAATGCGCCGTCGGGTCCGGCCACGATCTGGAACGGCTGGCTGCTGGCGGTGGGTACGACGAATTCCATCGACGGGGCCGTTGTTGCCGCACCGGCCGACATTGCCGCCGACAGCGCTATCGCGGCGACGCACGACATACGTTGAATACGAACACCCATGAGCCGAATCTCCCCAATTTGCGAACGTTCGTGGCCGATGTTGACGGGGTCGCCGTCGATGCATCGTCACTCCGTAACAAAGGGATATCGCTTAGGTTCCGGGACTTCTTTTGAAGCGCGCCATAATCGCTGCCGCAGGCGATGGACAAAATTATACACTATTTTTTAAGGCTTTAGCCCCGCAGGTCGGTAATCTTGACCAGCTTTGGGGTCACGTTCGGGGGTTCGGCCTGGGCCATCAGCCAGCGTATGTAGAAGGTTCCCTGGCGTTCGCCGGCGGTGCTGATCCAGTCGAGGCCCGGCACTTTCGGGTCTTCTTGTGCGATCGCAACCCGGAACTCACCTTTCGGCCCCAGCTTCGCTTCGGCCTTGTTGATCGATACTTTGTGATAGCGGTAGTCGGGTGACGCCAGAAACGGATTCCATATCTGAATGCCCCAATAGTCGCAGGGCACGACGGTGCCTTCCAACAGCAGGGCCTGCGTCGGGTCCAGGAAGAAGCGCCCTTCCGTATAGGTATTATCGGGCGTTGCCCAATCGGCACTTTCCTGGCCAATCTTGAAGCGGTAGGCCTGCCGCGTGACGGTGTTCAGCATGTTGGACGCCGCCGGGGGCCGCGGCACCGCATAGGATGCCTGCTCCTTGACCAATCCGAGCGTGAGCCGCAGGCGCGCGGCGACCTGTTCGCGGGTCAGCCTGGGCGGCGGCGGTTCGGGGTCCATCGGCTCGATCGTGAAGGTCGCGGGCCGGTCGCGGTTGCGGTTCAGCACATAGGTTCGGCCCAGCACGACGGCGGCGTCGGGGCTGGTGTGCAGCCAATTTTCGCCCTCCCGCTCAGCCGAGAGGATCACCTCGAACCGGCCGTCGGCGTCGGTCTTGATGGCGTGGTGATTGATATTGTCGTCGAAGCGCTGCCGAAAACCCGAGCCGCGGTCGCCCCGATGGGTGGTGAAGGACATATAGGCCTCGTCGCCGCGATGGCCACTGATGCGGTAGCGGCGGCCGCCGCGGATCGGCGCATAGAGATAGCGTGTGTCGGGGTTGCCGCCCAGGAAGGGCGCGTTGGGGGTGTCGAGCTGAACGAATTCCGGCCAGTCAGGGGAATCTTCCATATGCATATTGACCGCGTTCATCAGCATATGGATCAGGCTACGATAGCCGTAGGCAGTCTCATATTCGTCGAACTGGCCACGCGCCTGGTCGAGGAAAGTCATGTCCGCGCCATGCAGAAAATCGATCAGTTCCCGCCAGGCCGGCTGAGCCGCACCCGGGTCGTTTTCGGGAACCAGCGTGCCCGCCTGAGCAGAACCTGCAATACTTGGCGCGGCGGCGGCGAGCCTGTCGACAATCTGGGCGGCTGCCAGCGTACCGCCCGCCGCCAGCGTGCCGTTGATGAACTGTCTGCGGGTCTTGTCGCCCATCGTTCCCTCCCTGTCGCACGCCGGAACCGGCGTCTGGCCTTATAATTTGTCGCTCAGTTCGTCCCCGCCGCGTGTTTCGCCGCCTGCCAGCCGAAGGTCATGGCGGGTCCCAGTGTCGAGCCCGGGCCGGGATAGGTCGGCAGGATGGCGGCCGCGCAATTACCGATGGCATAGAGGCCGGGGATCGGTTTTCCGGCCTCGCTCAGCACCTGAGCGTCACCGTTGATGGCGAGGCCGCCGTGTGTGCCGAAATCCCCCGGCTCGATCCGCATGGCATAGAAGGGCGCCTGGTCGATGGGGGCGAGGCACGGGTTGGGCTTCACCGTCGGGTCGCCGTAATAGCGGTCATATTCCGCGTCGCCGCGCCCATACTCCAAATCCTTGCCGGTGCGGGCATAATCGTTCATCGCGGCGATGGTCTTCTCAAGCCCCGCAGGGTCGATGCCGGTCTTGCGCGCCAGCTCGCCCACCGACCCGGCCTTGGTCAGGAAGCCGGAGGTGAAATAGCTTTTGGGCAGCATCCAGTCCGGCCGAAACTTTGAGGTCAGCAGCGGGCCGACGAAATAGCGGCTGCGGAAACGGGCATCGAAGACATGCCAGCTGGGGAACTGCGGGTCGGCGTCGCTGTGCTTCCTGAACAGCTCCAGCATATAGCTCATGTAATTCTGGGATTCGTTGGCGATACGCATGCCTCGGTCGTTCACCACACATGAGCCGGGATAGGATTTCTCCATGATCGAGGTGAAGGGCATGTCGTCGTCCGGCGCGCGGATGGTGGTGCACCACCAGGCCCCGTTCATCAGCCGCGTCGCCCCGCCCGCCTTCATCCCCGCCCGTATGCCGTCGCCGACATTGCTTTCATAGGCCGCGGACCAGGCCGCGCGGGTGGGCTTGGGCAGATATTGCTCGCGCATCTTCTGATTATGCTCAAAGCCGCCCGCCGCCAGGACGACGCCCCGGCTGGCGCGGATTTCGATCGGCTTGCCGTCGCGCTCGGCGAAGGCGCCCACGACCTTGCCGTCCTCCACAATCAGATCCAGCATCGCGGTCTTCAGCCACAGCTTCATATTGCGATCCATCATCGACAGCCGCATCCGGGCGATGCCGGCGCAGCCGCAGGCCAGCCTGCGGCTGCGCTTGTTTTTGAACACCCAAGGTATGTCGGAGATGTATTCCCAGACCATCCGCGCGGCGCGCGATTTCCAGCCAGGCACCTGGCCCATCAGAATCTGGGCATCGACCTGGGTCATGGCGATGCGGTTGAACATCCATATCCGGTCGGTCGTTTCCGACAGATATTTCCCCTCCTCGCCCAATTCGTCGCGATAGATCGGTTCGGGCTCAAGAGAGCGATGGCCGTTCTTGGCGCCGGGCAGGCTGGAATAATAATCGGGATAATGGGCCAGCGATTCATAGCGCACGCGGGTGCGTTCATGCAGGAAATCCAGCATCTTGGGTGCTTCGGCGATATAGGTGTCCAGCAGCTCCGCCGGAACCTGATCGGCCGGAATAGTCTGGCGCAGATATTCGCGGCCTTCTTCGAGACTGTCCTTGGCGCCTGCCGCCTGGGCGTAGCGGCTCCACGGCACCCAAACCCCGCCGCCGGACCTGCCGGAGGTGCCGCCGTATTTCGCCGATTTCTCGATCACCAGCACATTCTTGAGGCCCAGTTCATAGGCGCACAGCGCCGCAGTGAGCCCGCCATTGCCGGTACCGACCACCAGCAAATCGACATCGATCTTCTCAGCCGCAACAGCCATTCCCATCCCCCGGTATCGAACTCTTATTCTTATGCTAGCGGGCAAGCGCTCCAAGGGAAATGGTGGGGTTTGGGATGGCCGTGGCGGCGAAGCCTGATCCGTGGGTTCGCAATAACAGGGACCAATGGACCGGACAGGGAATAATCACATGATTTCTGCATTTTCCCTTTGAAAGTTGCGCCTGGATAATTGATGTTTTGATCCGTCAAGAACACAGCAAGTTTCATACGCGCGTCAGATGAGGCCCCGTGGCAGCCGAGCCGGTGCGTTACAGCAAGCAGGACTTGCGCCAATGGCTGGAAGAGGATTTGCTGAACGACCTGCAGGAACTGCACGGCTTCTGCATGGGGGTTGCCCGCAAGGTCGGCAAGACGATCACGCAAGGCGGGGAGAATCTGCCCCAGCTGAATACAGCCGGGGTGAAGGCGGGGAGAGCCTTGCGTCAGATCGGGGTATTGCATCTGGAGATCGCGGGGCTGCGCCAACCGGTTCAGGCCGCCAACGGAAATGCCCCGCAAACCAGATCACAGTCCAACCCAGGGCGGCAGGGCTCCGGCGATCAGCGCACCCGCAGCGATTAAAACGATTACAATGACAGGCCAAAGTACGATCCGGAGGAGAGAAAGAGAATCGAAGCCGAGTTCGACGATCGCTTCCGCAAGGTCTGCACCGCGCTGGATGTCGATTTCGAGGCCGCCGAAATCAAGGAAACGACCGATCGCAAGTCGATGATCGACAAGGCCAGGATTCTATTGCCTCAAGGTTCCCCACCTTACGGTTGACGAATGTATCAGGACAATCGAAAGGCCTTACCTGCAGGGCATCTTCACCAAAGATAATCTGCGGATAACACTGGGACCTGGACCGCCAAAGCGGGAATAGGGTCGGAAGTTCGATGATTTTGCTTCTTTGAGGTCAAGCTTTTGCACCTTCCCTCGATGAGGGGAGGGCGATTAACTGCGCCGTCAACGAAGCCCAAAGACCGAAGCGGAAAGAGCTAAGATTCACTTATCCTCGAGGCGACGCTTCACTGTCCGAGCGGCAAGACCCAGCACCGAGCCGATGACGATGGCTGCGACAAAGCCTGACCACCAAAACTGCTTAAAGATATGCCCGACCACGACAGCACCGGCGCCGGTCACAAAACCGAGAACCAGATAGCCTATCCCTGTCCAACTTCGGCTATGGGACTCCGGCGCTTTTTCTTCTGCTCCCACTTCAGATCATCCCCCATTGTTTGAGGCGCTGAATGCGGCCATCGAACAGTCTCTGTCTGTGCCGAAACTTTCCGGGCGGCATTTGAAAATCAAATCACGCTGGGTGGGGACCGTAAATCCGTAAAATTTGGTATTCGCGCCGGGTAGCTTTGAGACGTGGCCGAACCAATCCGGGGAACCGAAACGGCCATCGATTGCTTACCGCTTATCGACAATCGAACAGCGAGCAATGGCATGACCGACGACCACAAGAATTCCACGCGTGCCGGGCGAAGCATCGACAATCTGGATGATCGCAAAGGCCGGAAAGAAAATCCGGGCGATGGGGACCCGACCGGCAACCCCGAACCGGACTATTCGGACGATATACTCCAGTATGAGGAAAATGCGGCCCTGGATCATGTCCAGGTCAGCGACACCGGCGATATCGCCGAGGATGGGGAGTCAGTCGGCAACGACCTGCCTGCAGACCGAGAGAAGACCGACCGGGCTTAGTTGCCGAATATAGGAACCGGGAATGTCGCAAACTGGCGGGCTTAACATCTTCCCCCGGCTGAA
>PLTD01000253.1 GCA_003165335.1 Rhodospirillales bacterium
CCTTCAATATGCTTCTCCTTCTGCCCGCGGCGGCAACAAGTGCGTGCCGATGCTTGTAAGAGTCGAGCCAATGGCCGGTCGAAGGAACGGCCTGATTCTGTGAGGATTTTCGATGGCAGTACTACCGGCATTTGGCAGATTGGCTTGACAAACATTGAGTAACGCGAAAACTTCGCAGTCCGTCATTTAACGCCCCTTTGGGGCGGGAAGCCCATTTTTTCTTTTTTGCCCACCCAACAGCGATAAACCACCAAGTCCGGTGTGAAGCCCGACGCACAGTGCCGTCGATGCAACAACTGCTGAAGAGAACAACTGGAGGCATCTTTCGGCGGATTCAGGCACAGTTGTGGGAAAACTGTCACATAAATGGATATTGGCCGCTTGGGTTTTGGCGGCTTGGTCTGCTAGATAACGCGCCATGACTGAAAAAAGCGAAAATATGGCCCTTGGTGGCCGACGAGGCGCTGTAACGCGAAATACGTCCGAGACGCGGATCGCGGTGACAGTCGATCTCGACGGGACAGGCAAATACGCGGTCACTACCGGCATCGGGTTTCTTGATCACATGCTGGAACAACTATCGCGGCACAGCCTTATCGACCTGACGGTTAGGGCCGAAGGCGATTTGCACATCGATTTTCACCACACGACTGAGGATACTGGTATCGCTATCGGCGAGGCGGTGGCCAAGGCTCTTGGCGACCGAAGGGGCATCAACCGCTACGGCCACATCTATATTCCCATGGATGAAACGCTGACGCGCGTGGCGCTCGACTTGTCTAACCGGCCCTACTTGATCTGGAACGTCGAATTTACGCGCGACAAACTGGGTGAGATGGACACGGAACTGTTCAAGGAATGGTTTCAGGCCTTCGCGCAGGCCGCAGGCTGCACGCTGCATGTCGAGGCGCTGTATGGCACCAACAACCATCACATTGTCGAGACTTGCTTCAAGGGTTTGGCCCGGGCTCTGAAGATCGCGATCGCGCATGATCCACGCCAATCCGATGCGGTGCCGTCCACAAAAGGCGTGCTGTAAGCGGCACGATCAGAACTAAGACCCCATGGAAACAGTCGCTATCGTCGATTGCGGTTCGGGCAATCTGAAATCTGCCGCTAAAGCCTTTGAACGCGCTGCATTTGAGGCAGAGCGCGGTTTCAAGGTCATGGTAACCAGTGATCCCGATTCAGTTCTGCGCGCCGATAGGATAGCGCTTCCCGGCCAAGGAGCGTTTGCCGCCGTTTTGGCCGGTGTTGCCGCCGTGTCCGGACTCAGAGAGGCATTGGAAGAAGTGGCGATTGCTAAGGCGCGCCCGTTCTTTGGCATATGCGTCGGCATGCAATTGATGGCGACGCGCGGATTGGAGCATGGCGCATATGATGGCTTTGGCTGGATTCCGGGCGAAGTGATACCTTTGCAGCCGGCCGACCCGGCTCTGAAAGTACCGCATATGGGCTGGAACAATCTTGAAGTCGATCGACCGGAGCATCCAGTAATGCGTGGTATCAAGACCGGGGACCATGCCTATTTTGTCCACTCCTATCGCTTTGTCTGTGCTGATCCTGCCGATCGGATAGCCTATGCCGACTACGGCGGCGCGGTAACTGCTGTTATTGGCCGCGACAATTTGATCGGGACACAGTTTCATCCGGAGAAAAGCCAAGCGGTCGGTTTGGCAATGATCGCAGCCTTCCTGGAGTGGAGGCCCTGAACGTGCCAGCTAACATTTTGCCGCCGCCCAGACTGACGGTCGAGGTCGCCCAGCGCTTGAAGGGCGGAGATCTGAACGATCTGTGCGAGGCAGCTGAGCTTGCGATCCGGGCTGAGGGCGGATTCGGCTGGCTGAAACCGCCACCGCGCGAGGTTATGGAGCGCTATTGGCGGGGTGTACTCACCGTGCCGGAGCGCACGCTATTCGTGGGTCGCGTCGACGGAGTAATCGCGGGATCGGTTCAACTCGTGCGACCGCCGCGTAACAATGAGGCGCAGGCGATGGCGGTCCATGTGACGACAGCGTTCATGGCACCTTGGGCGCGCGGCAACCACCTGGCGCGAGCGCTGCTGGAGGCGGCGGAGGTCAGGGCACTCGAGGACGGATTTGCGATAATCAATATGGATGTCCGCGAGACGCAACGGGCGGCCATCGCACTCTGTGAGACATTAGGCTACACGCTTTGGGGAACCCATCCGTGCTATGCGCGGGTCGACGGGCAGTTCGTGCCGGGCCGTTTCTATTTCAAAGATTTGACGAGCACATGATTCTTTACCCTGCGATCGACTTGAAGGATGGCGCCTGTGTGCGCTTGTTGCGCGGCGATATGGCGGCCGTCACCGTCTATAATGAAGATCCAGCTGAACAGGCTCGGCGGTTCGCCGAGTCGGGATTCGCGTGGCTGCATCTGGTGGATTTGAACGGTGCGGTTGAAGGCAAGCCGGTTAATGCCAAAGCAGTCGAGTCGATCATCGCCACGACAAAGCTCCCGATCCAATTGGGTGGTGGCATCCGAAACATCGCGACCATCGAGGATTGGCTTTCTCGCGGTGTAGAGCGCGTTGTTCTGGGGACCGCGGCGGTGCGCAACCCTACTTTGGTCAAGGAAGCCTGTAACAAGTTTCCAGGTCGCGTGGCTGTGTCGATCGACAGCCGGGAGGGCTTGGTTGCGGTGGAGGGGTGGCGTGAGACATCGACCATGCGCACCCTAGATCTGGCGTTGGACATGGAGCAGGCTGGCGTTGCTGCAATCGTATTTACGGACATCAACCGAGACGGAGCGATGGGTGGGATCAATTTGGAGGCCACGGTGGACCTCGCCTTCGCCCTGACCACTCCGGTGATCGCCTCAGGCGGCATATCCAGCATCGAAGATATCGTTGCGGTGAAGCGCGAGGAAAAATCGGGCATTGCCGGGGTTATCTGCGGACGCGCCCTGTACGACGGCCGGGTCGATCCCGCCGAGGTGCTCGCAATAATGGCCGCCGAGTAAGTTGATCCGATGCTGAAGATACGCGTCATACCCTGTCTCGATGTCAAGGACGGGCGCGTGGTCAAAGGCGTCAACTTCACCCAACTGGTCGATGCCGGCGACCCGGTCGAACAGGCGCGGGTCTATGACCGCGCCGGTGCCGATGAGCTGACCTTTCTCGACATCACCGCTTCATCCGACAACCGCGCGACCCTCTATGACGCGGTCCGGCGGACGGCGGAGCAGGTCTTCATGCCGCTGACCGTCGGCGGCGGGGTGCGCACGGTCGACGACATTCGTACGCTGCTGCTGGCGGGGGCCGACAAGGCCTCGATCAACACCGCGGCGGTGGCGCGGCCCGAATTCGTCGCCGAGGCGGCCGAGCGGTTCGGCAGCCAATGCATCGTCGTGGCCATTGATGCCAAGTCGACCGGCCCCGGTAAATGGGAAGTATTTACCCACGGCGGACGCAACGCCACCGGCTATGATGCGATCGAATGGGCGCAGCGCATGGCGGCGGCCGGCGCCGGCGAAATCCTGCTGACCTCGATGGACCGGGACGGGACGAAGATCGGATTCGACCTGGCCTTGACCCGGCAGGTTTCCGATGCGGTCCGCATTCCGGTGATCGCGTCGGGCGGCGTCGGCACGCTGGATCATCTGGTCGAAGGTGTCATCGAAGGCCATGCCAGCGCGGTTCTTGCCGCGTCGATCTTTCATTTCGGGATCTTCACCATCGCCGAGGCCAAGGCCAGGCTGGCGGCGGCAGGCATACCGGTACGCCCGGCCATTACCGGTCCGGCCAGCGAGGAGGCAGCCTGATGGCCGATTCCCAGACCCTCGACCGCCTGTACCAGGCGATCCTGTCGCGCCGCGGCGGCGACCCCGAGACATCCTATACCGCCAAACTATTCATGAGGGGCCGCGCCAAGATCGCCCAGAAGTTGGGCGAGGAGGCGGTCGAAACCGTGATCGAGGCGATGAAGGATGGCGAGCCGGCCAAGCTGGCCGCCGAATCGGCCGACCTGCTGTATCACCTGCTGGTGCTCTGGGCCGACGCTGGGCTTAAGCCTGCGGAAGTCTATGACGTTCTTGCGGCGCGCGAGGGCATCAGCGGCATCGCCGAAAAGGCGTCCCGCAAGAAGGGAAAGGCGTGATGGCGTACGACGACAACAATATCTTCGCCCGCATCCTGCGCGGCGAAATCCCGGCGAAGCCGGTCTATGAAGACGAATATGTGCTCGCCATCAACGACATCAACCCGCAGGCGCCGACCCATATTCTGGTGATGCCCAAGGGCAAATACGTGTCCTTCGACGATTTCTCGGCAAAGGCCAGCGACGCGGAGATCACCGCCTTCATGCGCGCCACGGGCAAGATCGCGCGCGACGCCGGCGTGGACGCGACAGGCTATCGCCTGATTTTCAACCACGGGCCGGACAGCCACCAGGAAGTGCCGCATCTGCATGTCCATATTCTGGGCGGCCGGCCGATGGGGTTTCTGATCGCCCGTACGGCGGCGTGACCATTCCGGATGATGTGCGCGGCGCAGTTCAGACGCTCCGTCAACGCATAGCCTTATCTTCACCACACGATTGACATAATCGTATTCCAACTATTGTGTAGTCGGTAATGTGAGTGATGGCCGGGACACCGGCCAAGGAGAGTAGAGTGTCAGCTTCCAGTACGAAGCCTGGCTCCGGTAACGGGCCTGCCTGGCTTGATCAGGTTCTTGGATGTCTGTCCCCGCCTTTTTCATTCCGCAACGGCGGATCTGCGATCACGGGCTCGAAAGGCCCCGATGGCAAGCCGGCGCAGCAAAGCGCCGCGATTCGCAAGGTTGACGGAGCCGCCCAGCCGAAAGGCCGGCAGCGGAGTTAGGGACAGCCGGCGGGCCGCAAGACCCACCGAATGAGACATGACTAACGACAGCGACGCCAAGGGCAACCCGGCGCCGCTGTTTTCTTATGTGGGCCATCGAATTTTCATCCGGGAATGACGATGAGTATTATCCCACCGGATGCCAGACGGTCAGCGGTGGGTCGCCCTCAAAGAGGGCGCGCACGCGCATTCCGATTACGGGCGCAGGGGCGGCAAGCCGCCCGATCATCCGAATATCGTCCTGCTCGTCGATCTGGACCTCGACCGTGACGTAAGGCACATCGTCCTGGAAGGCGCGCATGAAGACCTGGTGGGTGCGCACCCAGCTGATGATGGTGCCCAGCCCGCTGACCGCAACCCATTCTGCCTGGAAACTGTGGCAGCGGTTGCAAATGGCGCGCGCCGGCCAGCGATATGCGCCGCAGCCGGAACAGCGCTGCAGCCGAAGTTCGCCCGCACTGACCCCCTCCCAATAGGGAGCGGAGTCGCGGTCGGGGTGCGGAACCGGGCGGTCGCTCACGATCCGCCTTCCAGCAGCAGGGCGCTGGTGACGCCGCCGACATAGCCGGGCGCGCCGGTGCTGAGCGCGATCCGGGCGCCCGTCACCTGCCGGTCGCCGGCCTGGCCGCGCAGCTGCGCCGCCGCCTCGGCGATATGGTTCCAGCCGTGGACATAGCCCTCGGACAAAAACCCGCCATGGGTGTTGACCGGCATCGACCCGCCCAGCGCCGTCGCGCCCGACAGCGTGAACGCTCCGCCCTCGCCCTTGGCGCAGAATCCGTAATCCTCAAGCTGGATCAGGACGGCGGGGGTGAAACAGTCATAGATCATCGCGACATCGACATCGGCCGGTTTGAGTCCCGCCATCCCGAACAGGCGGGGGGCCATCTGTGCGGCCAGCGAGGTGCCGGGCGGGGGCTGCTGGTTGGAAAACAAGGTCTGCCCGCCGCCCCAGGCCGCCGCGCGGATCGTCACGGGCGGTTGCTTGAGGTCCCGGGCCCGCTCGGCGCTGCAGACCAGCACCGCGACCGCGGCGTCGGTCTCCAGGCAGCAATCGAGCAGCCGGAACGGCTCAACCACCCAACGCGAGGCTAGGTATTCCTCATAGGTGATCGGTGTTCGCATCAGTGCGTGCGGGTTCAGCGACGCGTGGCGCCGCTGGGTTACGGCGACCGCGCCCAGATGGCGCTCGGTCACGCCATAGCGCTGCATATAGGCCTGGGCGACCATCGCATATTGCTGGGGCGGGGCGACATAGCCATAGGGCGCCTGGTATTGGGTCTCGATCGAATCGACCGTCGGCCGTCCGGTGCCGCCCATGCGGAATTCCGAACGGGCGTTGATCGCGCGATAGCACACGACATAGTCGGCGACGCCCGCCGCGACCGCCATCGCCGCCTGCCCCACAACCGCCTGGGATGAGCCGCCGCCGCCGAAATGATCGACGAAATAATGCAGGTCGCGAATGCCCATCGCCTGGGCGACGACCGAAGAGGGTATGGAATCGCCCACCCTGTGGGTTGCGATCCCATCCAGCCGGGCCGGGTCTAGGCCCGCGTCCTGCAGCGCCGCCATGATCGCGCGGGTCGCGAGCGTCAGTGTGCTGACGCCCGAGTTTTTCGAGAATTCGGTGTATCCGACACCGGCGATCGCCGCCTTGTCGGCCAGATCGAACGCCATCGATATCCTTGCCTCCCCGGGTGATGTGATTATCATCGGGCCGCCAGGGGAACAAGCGAGCGGTCGGTTGGACATGAAGCGAAAAGCGGCGGAATGACCAGTGTCGAAATTTTCGGTGGTGTGCGCGTGGTCGAGTTGGCGCAATATGTCATGGTCCCCTCGACCGGCGCGATGCTGGCGGATTTCGGAGCAGAGGTCATCAAGGTCGAAACCCCGGGCATCGGCGACCCCTATCGCAATCTAGTCGTCGATGTCCGTGGCGCCGGAAGGCCCAATTACAGCCTCGAACAGAACAATCGCGGCAAAAAGAGCATCGCGCTGGACCTTAAGGCCCCGGCCGGTCTGGCGCTATTCTATCGCCTGATCGAGACTGCCGATGTATTTCTGACCAGCCTGCGTCCCGGTGCGCTGAAGCGCATGGGACTGGATGTCGCCGATCTGCGCAAACGCAACCCCAGGCTGATCTATGCCCGGGCGAACGGTCTGGGCTTCAAGGGGGCCGAGGCCGACAAGCCCGGCTTCGATGCCAGCGCCTTCTGGTCGCGCGGCGGATTCGCCCATCTGTTAACCCCGCTGTCCGGCGAATTCATCCGCCAGCCGCGTGCGCTGGGCGACCATTCGGCGGCGATGAACCTGGCATTCGGCGTCGCAGGTGCCCTGTTTCGCCGCGCCACAACCGGAGAGCCCTCGCTGATCGAGACCTCGCTGCTGGCGACCGCCGCTTGGGTTCTGTCCAATGATCTTGTCGCCGCCCAGGATGGTGCTCACGATACGAACCTCCAGCGCAAGGCGGTGGAGCGCAATCCGCTCGTCGGCACCTACCGGACTCGCGACGGCCGCTGGATTCAGCTCGTCTTCCTGGAGCCCCAGCGCTATTGGCCGAGCCTTTGCGTGGCGCTCGGCCGGACCGATTTGAGTGCCGATCCGCGCTATGCCGACGCCAAAGCGCGAACGGCGAACGGGGTTGAACTTCTGGCGCTGTTGTCGGAGATCTTCGCCGCAAAGGATTGGGCCGAGTGGAGGCCCAGTTTCGACTGTCTGGACGCACCGTGGGAGTTGGTACGATCGATCGAGGACGTGTTCACAGATCCGCAGACGATCGCGAACGGACATATCTTCGAGCTCGGCACAACAGACGGCACGCCCGTTAAGCTGGTTGCGTCGCCGCTGACGGTGGATGGTATGCCCGGCACTGGCGAGCGCCTGGCGCCGGATTGCGGTCAGCATACCGACGCTCTACTGGCCGAATGCGGCATTTCGCCTTTGGAAATCGAATCTTTGCGCCGTGCTGGCGTCTTGTCATAGGGAGGTCAATATGGACTGCCGCGTTATCTCTGCGGACAACCATATCAACGAGCCGCCATGGGTGTTCGACCGTGTGCCCGTTGCGCTGAAGGACCGCGCGCCGAAGATGCTGCGCGGTGCCGACGGCGGGGACGGCTGGAGCTTCGACGGCGGACCGCCCAAACGCACATTCGGGATCGAGGCCATGGCCGGGTTCGAGAAAAAGGATTTTCGGCTCGGTGGCCTTCGATTCGATCAGATCAGACCCGGAAACTACGATGGCGTCGAGCATCTAAAGGATATGGATATCGACGGCGTCTACGGCTCTGTGACTTATCCGGCCAATGTCATCCAGGTCTACAGCATGGCCGATCGCGAGATGGCACTAGCCTGTCTCAAATCCTACAACGACTGGATGCTGGAGGATTTCCAGCCGGTCGACCCCAAGCGGCTGATCGCATTGCCGATGCTTCCGACAGAAGATGGGATTGAAACCTGCTTGACCGAGTTCGATCGTGTGATGGCAAAGGGGGCCAAGGCACTCTTTATCCCCGGGATGCCCGAGCGTCCGTATAACGACCCCTATTATGAGCCGTTATGGAAGTTGGCGAGCGAAGCCGGAGTGGCCCTCACTTTCCACCGAACGTTCGGCGGTAAACCTGACAAATCCGACTGGGACGAGCTGGCGAACCAAAAGGTAAGCGTCGGTGGAATCGTCTTTCGCTATTTCTCAGGCGTGCGACCGCTGACCTATATGATTTTTGCCGGCATTTTTGATCGTCATCCCAACCTGAAGATCGTCGCAGGGGAGGTGGATGCGGGCTGGGTGCCGTTCTGGATCCAGACGATGGACCACCACTGGGAAGCTCAGCAGGCTTGGTTCCCGCAGAGCCTAGAGCACCCACCATCTGACTTCGTCGGCGTCAATGTCTTCACCACCGCAATCGACGACTACGTCGGGTATGATCTTATAACAACGGGCAAGTATCCAACTTTGGCGAATGCGACGATGTTCTCGTCTGACTATCCCCATAGCGCTACTATTTGGCCTAACTCAGCGAAGGTTGCCGAGAAAGTTACACGGAACATGAGTCCGGTGGATCGCTATAAGGTATTGGAAGGAAACGCGAGCAGGGTATTCGGTTTCGGAAGGTAGGCACTAGCCTTCTCCGTAAAACCCGGGAGAAAGTCTACGAACAAAACGGGGACCTGTGCGGGTTCCAGGGTCGACTTATCTTTGATGCCGGTACGAGAAGATTCGGCTGCTGTTCGCGCCCGGTCCGAGGGCGTGTCGCTGGACCGAGTTGTGATGCCCGAGCTAGGTGTCCTAGCGCTTTTTACCGAGGCCGCCAATCGAATGCATCTGAGCGCGCGGGGTGATATCGCGACGTGAAAGCAGCCCGAATTTTGGCAGATCTTGATGGCGCCGGCTGTGTGCGACGCTTGCATATAGCCGAGGCTCTGAGTAACCGGCGGCCGGCGCCGGGGCGGTAATGCGGATCAAGCGGCCGTCGTCAGAGACTCACGGACCAGTTTCTGGAAGTGCCATACACCGCCTTCATGCCGGGGGCTAAGGCGGCCAGTGTCATATAGACCGGCATCCAGGTTGCGCTGAACCGCCTCGCAGATGCGCGCGTCTTCTTGCGTTACCTGCAGCGCGGCTGCGAGTGCTGAAGTTATGGCTTTTTGTCCCCGATCCGAAGTGTCCTGAAAATAGAAGTTGTAGATCAACTTCGTCCGATGCGGACCCATTGGCACAATGCGCTCGATGTTCATGCCTTTTGGATAAATGTTGAGCGCTAGGTTGGGAAAGCGCCATAGCCAAAGTCCGGAATAATTCGCCCCGTCTCGTTGCGGAGCGCGGTGAACTGCGTGCCGGTCCTTTATAATCACTTGGTACTGGTTTGACTCGATCTCCTGGTCCAGGCCGGGATGCATTGCCTTGATGTGGTAACCCTCGGAATAATTATCGACATAGGTCTTCCAATTGCAGGCGATCTCATGCTCGGCGTGGCTATGGAAGCGATACGTTTCGATAGGAAAGTCTACCGTTTCAACGCTGAGCGGCGCCATAGCCTGATTGAGTGGCGATGCCGCTGCATCGAGATTGACGAAAATATGACCTCGCCAAATGCCGGCCTGAATTGGGAAAAGCCCGAAATCTTGCTTGTCGAATCCGGCAGCATCACCGAACTCAGGCGTACGGCGAAGCGATCCTTTCGTATCGTAGACCCAGCCGTGATAGCGGCAACGCAAAACGTCGCAATGTCCTTGCCCATCCCAGAGAATTGGGCCGGCGCGATGGCGACAAACATTGTGAAACGCCCGCAAGATCCCATCGCGGTCGCGGATGACGAAGATCGGCCAACCTGCAATGATGTCGGTTAGGTAGCTACCGGGCTCGGGCAATTCCTCAGTTCGGCCGACCATCAGCCATTCGCGTCCGAAGATGGCGCGCCGCTCGCTTTCCCAAATGTGCGGGTCGGCACCGTACCAAGCGGCAGGCAGGGTGGTTGCGTTCGAAAGTTCTGCGTTGGTTGTCATCTTTGCCTATGCTCGGCCAGCCTTGCTCCGGCCAGTACAATCAGCGCAATTATCAGGATTTTCTGGCTTTTGGACAACGCGAATATCGACGCAGTGGAGCCGAGTGGGCATAGTGAAGCCAGACCTTAATAGGGTGGCATGACTAGATCGCATCCCCGAAAGCTCGGCCCGGTATTGGCCACGATGTTCGTAACCGGCAATATGGTCGGGTCAGGCCTGTTCCTTCTGCCGGCCACGTTGGGCAGCATCGGCGGGATTTCGGTCTTTACCTGGGGGCTGGCCACGATCGGCGCCCTTCTTATCGCCGGGGTATTTGCCCGGTTGGGGGTGTTGGCGCCTTGGGCCGGTGGCCCCTATGCCTATGCCCGAGCAACCATGGGGCGCTATTTCGGTTTCCAGACCAACTACATCTATTGGATTTCCTGCTGGGTAGGAAACGTCGGGATCGCGCTGGCGGTGACGGGTTATTTGGCAGAGCTCTTTCCTGCTTTGAAGCCGTCGATGCTTTCGGCCACGACCACTTCAGCCGTCATCTGGATAATGGTTGGAGCCAACATCGCAGGTCCTCGGATCATTGGAACGATTGAGGCGGTAGCGATGTTGGTCGGCTTGGCTCCGGTCTTGGCGATCGGCATATTCGGCTGGTTCTATTTCGATCCTGATATCTTTGCGGCATCGTGGAATGTGTCGGGTCGATCCGCCTTTTTGGCGGTTCCGGCATCGCTGGTCCTGGTATTTTGGGCATTCACGGGGCTGGAAAGCGCTGCTGTAGCCGTGGAGGTTGTCGAGAATCCCAGGCGAAATCTCCCGATCGCAGCATTGGGAGGCGTTGCGCTTGCCGCCGTAATCTATGCCGTTTCCTGCACTGTGCTGATGGGGATCGTCCCGGCCAAGGACCTTGCGGAATCTTCGGCCCCTTTCGCATTGGTGGCCCGTCAGATCTTTGGGCCGGCGGTCGCTACGCTACTGATCCTAACGACCATTCTTAAAGCCTCTGGAACCCATGGAGGCTGGACTCTGGTGTCTGCCGCCACAGCCAAGGCTGCAGCAGAGGACGGGGCGTTCCCGCGTTTATTCGGAATCGTTAATAGTCGGGGAATCCCGGTGCGTAGTTTGCTCGCTCATGGGGTTCTGATGACGGCTGCGGCCTTTGCGACGATTTCTCCGACCATCGGGCAGCAATTCAGCAAGCTGATTGATGTATCCGTGGTTTTTTCACTGACCTCATATGTCTATAGCGCGATCGCGCTAATACGCTTGCGGCCCATGGATGCGCCTGGTGCCGTTCGCGACCGGGTGATGGCCGTGCTCGCCGGTCTGTTTTCGATTTGGGTCATTGCCGCCTCCGATGCCACCCTCTTGCTCGTCGGGACAGCGATTCTCGCATCCAGCATTCCGCTCTATCCATTTTACAAAGGGCGCAGGAGCATAATGCCCATAGTTGTAGGGCAGGAAGCGTGACCCGCTTCAAAGCGGATCTATTACTACTGTTGACCGCGCTGATCTGGGGTACGGCTTTCGTCGCTCAGAAGCTCGGGAACGCTAAGGTCGGCCCTTACCTCTTCGTGTCAGGTAGGTTTGCCCTATCCGCGCTTCTTCTGATGCCGTTGGCCTATTGGGAGGCTCGGCGCGGCCGCGACCTCCGAAGGCGGGACTGGGCGTTGAGTGGGGTAATCGGCCTGACTTTGTGCGCCGGCTCGACCATGCAGCAGGTTGGCCTGACCTCAACGACGGTAACAAATGCGGGATTCATCACTACGGTCTACATTGCCCTCGTACCCTTCGTTGCTTGGGCGATACTGCGCACGGCCCTGCGTCCGTTAGTCTTGGTCGCTGTCATAGTATCGCTGTCAGGTGCGTGGTTGCTCGCTTATCACGGCGAGTCGGCGCAACTGAACATGGGCGACCTTCTCGTTTTCGCGTCGGCATTTCTTTATGCGTTGCACATCGTGCTGGTGTCGATCTTCCTAAAAGTAACGCACCGCCCATTCTTCCTGTCCTTGCTGCAATATTCAGTGACGGCTGTCATCGCGGGCGCGATCGGCTTTGCCGTTGAGTCGGCGAACCGGCAAGCGGCCCAGGACGCGCTCCCGACCATCCTCTATGCGGGCTTATTGTCAGGCGGCGTCGGCTATACGCTGCAGATTGTTGCGCAACGCTATACTCCGGCGACCGAGGCGGCGTTGATCATGTCGCTGGAAAGCGTGTTCGCGGCCCTTGCTGCGGCAGTCGTGCTGGGAGAGCGGTTGACACAGTTGGCGGCGGTGGGTTGCGCGCTGATATTGCTGGGCGTCGTGTTGGTCGAGATCGTCCCGGTCCTGGTGCGTGGGCGTTCAGTGAACGGGCAGATAGACGAAATGCCACCGATTGGCGCCGCGCCCTTAGATTGAAAGAACTGGCCATGGGGTTCAAACGTTCTCAAGTTCTTAACGCTGCGACGGTTCTGGCGTTGATGACTGTGTCTGGAGGAGGAGCGTCGGCGCAGAGCTCTACCCAGGACTGGCATGCCTTCGGGCGGGATGTCTTAAAACAGCTGGTTGAGATCAACTCGGTCCATGCCAATGGGTCGACTGGGGCCACCCTGGCCATTGCCGAAAGGCTTACTGCTGCAGGCTTTTCCAGGGAGGATTTCCAACTTCTGTCTCCGCCCGGTCATCCCACTAAGGGTGATATCGTTGTGCGCCTGAAGGGCACGGGGAAGTTGCGGCCGATGCTCTATATAGGCCATCTCGATGTTGTTGAGGCCGAAAAAGCCGATTGGACATATGACCCGTTCAAGTTGATCGAGAAGGACGGCTGGCTTTATGGTCGGGGCACGATCGACATGAAAGGGCAGGATTCATCGACCCTTACCGCACTGATCCGGCTGAAAAAAGAGGGTTATGTGCCGGACCGCGATATCATCGTCGCCTTCACGGCAGATGAGGAAGCGGGGGGCGAGCAAAGCGGTGTCGACTGGCTGGCAAAGAACCATCGCGACTTAATCGATGCGGAGTTCGTGATCAATCCCGACTCGGGTGACGCAGCCTCTAAGAATGGCCGGAAGCTCTATCTGGGGATTCAAACCAGCGAGAAAGAATATATGACGTTCGGCTTGGAGGCGTCCGATAAGGGCGGGCACAGTTCGGAGCCGACGCCGGCCAACCCGATCTATCATGTGGCGTCTGGGTTAGACCGTCTGTCGAAATACCAGTTTCCGTTGCATCTAACAGATACCAGCCGAGCCTACTTTGCCCAGCGCGCAAAGTTGGAGACCGGCCAAGTTCGAGCCGACATGCTGTCGGTTGCCGGCTCCTCGCCCGACCCTGCTGCAGTTGCGCGACTGTCGGCGGTCGTTGAAACGAATGTCATGCTGCGCTCCACGTGCGTGGCGACCGAATTTCAGGGTGGGCGCAGCGAAAGCGCGCTGCCTGAGAAGGCGGCAGCCGTCATCCAATGCCGGATTATTCCCGGTGAGTCCCAGGCATCAGTCGAACAGGCAATTACCGACACGGTCGCCGATCCGGCGGTAAAACTTACCGTGATCTATCCACCGGATATCAGTCCCGAGTCTGCAATCGATCCGAGAATCTTCGGAGAGGTCCAGGAACTAGGCAAGGAGATGTGGCCCGGGGTGATCGTGGTCCCGGAGATGTCGCCGGGCGCATCGGACAGCGCCTTTACCCGTGCGGTCGGTCTGCCCAGCTACGGCGTGGACGGCACGTTTCAAGACCTGGATGACAACCGTGCTCATGGCCGCGACGAGCGCGTGGGCATTGAGGCATTCAATCAGGAACTCGACTTCAGCTATCGCTTGATGAAGGACCTGAGTCGGATACCGTAGGGGAAGGAAGGGTGCCGGATTTAGGTCGGCAGCCCTCTGGAAGGTTAGAACTTCTGCCCGAATTTGACGCCAAAGGTGAGCGGCTGGATCGGGACAATGTAGGTCACGCCAAGATTCTTATATTGGGTTGCACAGACTGCTGCCGGACACTCCGCGTAGCGGTAGATCTGCCCCCGTTCGTCGAAGGCGTTCTTCAAAAATATCGAGGCTGAGAAACTGTCGTTCGATACACCGCCCGACAGATCGAACGATACATAGGATGGAATCGGCCCCAAATCAGCGCGCTCGGCAGACCTAAGGTCCGAGGTTCTGCGCCCCACATAGACCATCGACCCTTGTAGGAATGCGTCGAGGCCGTCGTTAAGCGTCCATTCATAGCGCGCGGTCGCGTTCCCCTTAACGGGCGGTGTAACCGGAAGGGTTTGGCCAGATGGCGCCAGAGGGCTGGAACAAGTTGTGATCGGTTTGTTTGCCGCATCAGTTGTGCCGCAGTAATTCTGCGTCAATTCGGCATCGACGATGCTGATCGCGCCCGATACCAGCCAATGCGAATCGATCGCCCAGCTTGTGTCAGACTCGATGCCTTTGATCTCTGCTTGCCCGGCATTGGCAATCTCCGTCAAGCTGTTGGGACCCAGGAATGCAAACTGGAACTGATCCCAGTTTTCATAAAAAAGCGCGCCGTTCCAGCGGATTTGCTTCTCGTCCCAGGTCGTCTTCCAGCCGATTTCATAGTTGTAGAGAGTATCGGCATTGTACGGCCCGAGGTTGCCGTTGCGATTCACGCCGCCTGGGCGGTAGCCGTCAGATGCAGTGAAATAGATCAGGCGATCTTCGTCGAACTTGTATGAGATGTTAGCTTTATAGGTCTCGCTGACCTGTTCACCGACTTTGTTTAAGTTTACGCACGGGGCGTCCTTGAAGGGTGTGAAATCGAAACATGCCGCCTCACCTGTGCTCCCACTATAGCCTGCACCGAACCCATAAAACCCGTAGAGCGAATTACGAGCATCGAAGACTCGCAAACCTCCGGTTATGCTTAACTGGTCGGTTAAGTCGTAGGTCGCCTCACCAAAGACGGCAGCGTCGCGGTCGGTTCGCACTTGCTCGGTTAACCAAAGCGTGCCCGGGAGGGTGCTGACGGATAAGGCGGGGTCGAAGCCGGGGATTATATATTGCTGGCGGATGTCGTGCGTCTGATGTTCATAGAAGAGCCCGGCCGTGATCCTGAACCTATCGCTGCTGGGTGACGTTACACGCAGCTCTTGGCTATCTTTGGAAAATTTATCTGTGCCAACAATGTGCTGTGATGGATTGATCAGATTTCCAGCGGCGTCTTTGATATTTGCGCCTGAGCCGAACAACGTATCGTAAAAGAACGAGTAGTCGGTGTAGTCGGTCTGACTGTTCAGCCAGCGATTGAAATAGCCGCCGGCATAGGTCACGTCGAAGTCATAGAGCTTTCCCTGGATGGTTAGCCCGGCCTGGTAGAAACGGTCATGGTTATTTTCAGGTTGGAAATGCGCGACTTGAAGATCGCCGACCTTGTTGCTGAAGCCGAAAATGCCATCACTGCGCTGATCTTGTCCGATCGCGTTGGGCGTAATCGTCCAATCGTCATCCAGTTCGATTTTGATCGCGCCGCGGCCACCATAAGTCTGGACGCCGTTATAATTGTTCTGCACTCGGCTGGAGTTGTCGATCGTGATGCCGGACGACGGAAAGGTCAGCGTGCCGTGGACGTTGTCGATATAGCCGGCGTCGCCCTCTTCCCACCCAACCAAGCGAATGGCGACCTTGTCCGAAATTGGGACATTGATGAATCCCTCGACGACATTGCCGGTGTCGCCATGGTCGACCTGGTTGACTTCAACATCATAGCCGGCATGGAACCCGCTCAGATCTGGCGCGTTGGAAATGATGCGCAAAGTACCTGACTGAGAACTCGCGCCGTAAAGCGTACTTTGCGGGCCCGCCAATGCCTCGATGCGGGCAATGTCGTAAAGATGGACGTCGATCGCGCCCTGGATTGTGGTGACGGGCAGTTCGTCGAGATAAACACCGACGCTGGGAAGCGGCCCGGAGTGGTTGCCGTCATTGCCGCTGGCGACTCCACGGAAATAGATTTCGGTCTGGCTGGGCGCAATCGTTTGATAAGTTACGCTCGGTAGGAATTTCACGTAATCGTTGAATTCCGTAGCGTACATCTGTTCCAGCTTTTTGCCGTTCAGCGCTTGGATGCTGACCGGCACGTCCTGGAGATTTTCCGACCGCTTCTGCGCGGTGACGACGATTTCTTCAAGTTGACCATTGGCTGCCGTCGGTTGGTCCTGAGCCAGTGCAAGCGGTGTACCAGCCATCACCGTCGTTGCTAGAAGGCCGATCTTGAACGCCCTTCCCGAGAACGCCACTGGGTGGAAGCTTGTTGCTGACATTTTTTACCCCTTTGTTCATATTAGGTCCGTTACTGCGTCCTTGGCCGAATAAACTGCCTGGCCTCGCTTTCAGCGGTGCCGGGAAGGCTGCTCGGGATAGCGGTCGATGATATCGCCCAGCACCGATCTCAACGGGCCGAGCCAATCTTGGAAATGTTTCCAGTGGTCTAGTCCATCGCGGTAGATCGGCTTACGGACCTGCTCTGAACTGGCAGTGCGCACAGCGCGGTCGTTTTCGTGAAAGCGCAGGCAGGCTGCCTCGAACGGCAATCCGCAATAATCCAGCAGCCGCCGGACTTCGGTTTCGGTGTCATCGACCAAACTTTCGTAGATAACGCGATGGATTTTGCCGGGCAGCGCCGCATCAAAATGATCCATCAGATCGACATAGTCGCGGTAGTAGGTGCCGATATCGGTCAGGTCATAGGAAAAAGCCTGGCCGCGTGCGAAATTCTGCTTGAAGACGGACATAGAAGAGCCCAGCGGGTGACGTCGGGCATCGATGATTTTCGCGTTCGGAAGCATCGAATGGATCATGCCGATATGCAGGAAGTTATGCGGCATCTTGTCGATGAAGAACGGGCGGGCGGTCTTACGCTGAACGCGCGTCAGTCTGAGATAGTCTTCTCCCATTGCGCGCAGTCGAGCCGCATCGATTGTACTCAGGATATCGGGATATAGATCCGTGTCGTCCCTGCGCTTGCGTGCACCGAGTGTCCGCGCCATCGCACTGATCTCCGGCAGCTCCATGGTGCCTTCAACTTGGGAGTGGCTGGACAGTATCTGCTCGATGAGGGTTGAGCCGGCGCGCGGGAGGCCAACGATGAATATCGGATCGGCGGACTGACAGCCCCACCCTTGTCGTTCCTGGAAAAAGGCCGGATCAAACAGGACCTGCGATCTGTGCATTTGGTCGGTCATCTCGGCGCGGTCGTACTCGATCTGTCCGCGCCTGATCGCGTTGCCGGTGGAATAATGGCGAAAGGATTCCGCATAGGCGGCTTCGTCTTCCAGTGCCTTGCCTAGAGCGAAATCGAAATGCAGGCGGTCTTCGTCTTCGATATCGGGTCGCGCCAGTTGCGCACGCATATTCGCTATGTCGCTGCTGGAGAAACGAAATGTCTTGAGATTTGCCAGGCTCCAATAGGGTTCACCCAATCCGGGCGCCAAGGCGATGCTGTGTCGATAGGCTTCGATGCTATCGTTTTGCCGCCCTTTGGTTTTGAGCGCATGGCCATAGCTCATCCAGGCCTTTGGTTGCGCCGGATATTCCTTCAGAACACCTTCGTAGAGCGCAATGGCATTGTCATAATCGCCCACTTGCCCAAGCGCCGCGGCCTTTAGATTGCGGTAATTGGGGTCGGTGGGTTCGCTGCTAAGAAGCTTGTCGATTTCGACGATTGCTTCGGCGGCCTTGCCAAGGCGATAGAGCACCACCGCGTAATTGTGGCGCGCGGCCGTGAATCCGGGCGCTAGCTCGAGGCAACTTTCCAGCAGCGACGCCGCATCACCATACCGACCGATTCGCGTTGCGACCTCGGCTAACATGCGCATCGCGGCGACGTCGGACGGATGGCGTTTTAGGAAATCCTTGAGTGCGCGCTCCGCGACAGCAAGTCGGTTTTCGATCAAAGCCGCTGCCGCTTCCAACAGGATCGGATTGGTGACGGAAGTCCGGATGTGTTGTGCATAGAAATTATCGGCGGCTTCGCTGTCGCCGGTAAGCGAGCACAGGTCGCCCAGTGCGCGCCAGGCGTCGCTCATCTGCGGCTTGAGCTCGGTTGCCCGCTGCAGCGCTTGGCGTGCTTCGCTCGACAGGCCCAACGCTCCCAAGGTCAGTCCGAGCTCATAATGGGCATCTGCCCACAAGGGCTGTTCTACGAGGAGGCGCTCAAAGGTGGAGTTAGCAGCAACTAGATCGCCGTTACGGCGTTTGGCGATCCCGAAAATTAGAAGCGCACCGGGGTTCTTTGGGACCGCCTGCAATATTTCTCTTGCCTGTTCCTCGGCGAGGCGGGGATTGGTGTCCAGTAGGTGCAAGGCATGATTGAGGGCAGCTGTCAGGGATCCCGTAGGACCTGAAGCCTTATTGGTTCGTGGCGTCGTCATGGTGGCAACCACTCTTGAGCGCATCTCCCGCATTGCACACAAAACTATCGGCAGACTTTTGCTCCATGTCAATTCTGCCTTGCGTTTTTTGCAGGGCTCGTCAGCTCTGCCCCGAATGGTGCCGGGCTTTCTTTTGCGATCAAGCGTCCACTGAGAAGCCAAAAGCGCAAGCTGAGCAAGAGTGCAACGGAGGCAAGTCCCGAGGCGAGGCCCCACCAGAGTCCTACCGCGCCAAGTCCCATGCGCACGGCCAGTATCCAGGCTGTCGTGAAGCCGATGCCCCAATAGCCGATAGATGCGGCGATTGCCGGGATGCGCGTGTCTTTCAGACCCCGCAGAGCGCCGGCGGCGATGGTTTGCGCCCCGTCAAACACCTGGAAAAGCGCTGCAATCGTAAGCAACTTGGTCGCCAACGCGATCACGTCGGCCCGCGTCGGATCGCCCGACGTAATGTAAAATCCCGCGATTACTCCGGGAGCTGTGATCAGGATCGTCGCCATGACGCCCATGAACCCAACGCCCAGCGTGAAAGCGGCCACCGCCGCTGCGCGGGCTGCGCGGGGGGCGTTCTGCCCCATGTAAAACCCCACCCGGACATTGACCGCCTGGGAGATTGCCAGCGGTACCATGAAGGTAACCGACGCAACGCTCATGCTGATCTGGTGAGCGGCCAGAGGTGTTGCACCGAATCGGCCGATCAATAGGGCGGCAAAGCTGAACAGAACGATCTCAACGGCCATGATGAATGCGATTGGCCAGCCAAGCTTCGCCAGTTCCTTCACGATAAGCCAGTCGATCGCGCCGATCAGCCGAAATGGACGAAGCGCTTTGGTAAGGCGGATTTCCAGCCCGATGGCAATTGTCATCATCCAAAGAGTAATGAGCGTAGCAGTGCAGGAGCCGATATAGCCCAGGCGGGGCAAGCCCCAAGCGCCGTGAATAAGGCCGTAGTTCAGCAGGCCGTTGACGACGACAGCGACCAAAGCCACCGCCATCACCATCCAGGGTCGGCCCATCGCGGCGAGATAGCCTCGCTGCGTCGCCATCAGCAGTGAGCCTGGCATGGCGAACAATAAGACCCTGTCGTATTGCGCAATTGCGTGGGCTAGAGCCGGGGACTCACCGATCAAAAGAAGAATCGGCTCCGCATTCCACAGAAGCAGCATCGGTGGAATGGCCGAAAGCAAGGCGAGTACGACACCACCGCGTAAAATCGGTGCTATGCGCGCCGATTGTCCAGCACCGCGTGCGTGGGCTATCAAGATACTGACCGAGATTAGGCCGCCGGTGACGACGATCATCAGCGTGAAGAACAGATTGGCGCCCAGCCCTCCGGCCGCCAGCGCATCGCGCCCTAGCGTCCCCAACAACACAGTGTCAGTGGCACCCATTGCCACCTGAGCCAACTGTGCCAGTGCTAGCGGCGCAGCAAGCCGGACGGTGGCACCGATTTCGGCACCGAATCTGGGGCGGGTGTGAAGCGGGGACATCGAAACCTAGCGTGAGCTAAGCGCTGAACATAGTGTGAGAGTCGCGCAGTGTCACATGACGAAGGCGCATTTCAACACTGCGGCTGGACGCGAGTTTCGCCGGCTCTTATCTTCCCGCGCGCAAAGCACAGGAGGCGACGATGGGGCGTTTCGTAACATTGGTCGAGGTTGGCCCGCGCGATGGACTGCAGAATGAACCGATGATTCTGCCGACTGACGCTAAGATCGCCTTTATCAATCGAGCTCTCGACGCAGGCTTGAAGCACATCGAGGCGGTTAGCTTCGTCCATCCAAAAAAAGTACCGCAAATGGCCGATGCCGAGGCAGTTATGGCCGGCGTACCGCGCAATCGCGGAGCAATCTATTGCGGGTTGGTACTGAATCGACGTGGATTTGATCGTGCTGTCGCTGCTGGGTGCGATGAAATTCTCTATGTCACGTCTTCAACCGACAGCTTCAGCTTGCGCAATCAGGGTATGCCGGTTGCAGATGCGATAGCAGGTTGGCACGAAATAGCGCGGGCAGCAGCAGATAGGGGCATACGGGCCAGCGTATCGATCTCTAACGCTTTCGGTTGCCCATTCGAAGGCCGCGTCGCCATATCAAGGATCGCCGAGATCGCTGCCGAACTCATCAAATCTCCTGTGGGCGACTTGACCATACCCGATACGATCGGGGTTGCCGTGCCGCCTCAGGTGACTGCGATGTGGAAAGCGCTGCGACCGGTTGTGGGGGATGTTTCGCTTAGGGCGCATTTTCACAATACGCGCAATACCGCCATCGCGAATGTCTACGCTGCGGTGGAGGCCGGTGCCACAGTGGTCGATGCGTCGATCGGAGGCATCGGCGGCTGCCCGTTTGCACCGCGTGCCACAGGAAATGTCGCGACTGAGGATGTGCTCTATCTCTTGAATGAAATGGGGGTGGAGACCGGTGTGTCGCTCGACGGGCTTATTGCGACAGCGAAATGGCTGGAGCCGCAGCTTGGCCATACGCTTGCTGGTATGGTTTCACGGGCAGGTGGATTTCCGGCCGGTCGCGCTGCTGCTTAAGCGCCGAAGATACGCGGCTTGCCCAAATTGGGAAACGTTATATCCTGATTGCTGCGGCGCAACATTTTGGTTTTGCGCGCATTTGTCAGGCGGGCACGCTGAACTCTTTTCGCCACATATCGGCCGGTGACCGATCAAATCGACGCCGAAACACGCCGGCTGGTCGCCTGATTGGCCGCGCGTCGGGCAAGGGTCAGGATATCTTCAGGGGTATGTTCGAGCATGCCCTGTGGGGCATATTTCAAACCACCCGTGAAGGTCGATATATCAGAGCCAATGCGGCTTTAGCCCAAATCTACGGTTACCCATCTACCGAATCGCTGCTCGAAGGCCTGACCGATATAGGGAGTCAGCTTTACGTCGATACGGCGCGGCGAAGCGAATTCGTCCGCCTCATGCAAGTTCAAGGGCACCTGTCGGGCTTTGAGTCCGAGATCTACCGCCGCGATGGTTCGGTGATCTGGATCTCGGAAAGCTGCCGGGAAATACGCGACAAGCAGGGTGCCTTTATCTGTTATGAAGGCACGGTCGAGAATATTACGCGGCGTAAGCGCATAGAGGCTGAGCTCCACGCGGCCCGCGAAATCGCCGAGCGGTCCAACCAGGCCAAATCCATTTTTCTGGCGAACATGAGCCATGAATTGCGTACCCCGCTTAATGCGATATTGGGCTTTTCAGAGTTAATGACGCAGGAGCTTTTCGGGCCGCTGGGCGACCCGCGATACACGGAGTTTGCAGGCGATATATTCCGCAGCGGCAAGCATCTGCTGGAGATAATCGGCAATATTTTGGACCTGGCGAAAGTTGAAACCGGGCAGATGGAGCTCTACGAGCGGGACGTCGAGCTTGCCGAGTTGATGCTTGGCTCTGAACGATTGGTCTCTGAAGCAGCTCGCCAGCGCGATGTTAGGCTTGAAGTTCGCTTACCGACGATGCCGGTGATCGTGATTGCTGATTCTACCAGGCTGAGGCAGGTCATTCTGAATCTTCTGTCCAATGCGGTGAAATTCACATCCGCAGGGGGCAGCATCATTCTGTCCTGCGGACGCGCGCACGATGACCTGTTTTTGCGGATAAGTGATACTGGAATTGGCATTGCCCCTGAAAGCCTTACCAAGGTGATGCAACCTTTTCATCAGGTCGATGGCTCATTCTCGCGGCAATACGAGGGAGCTGGCCTTGGGTTGCCGCTGAGCCAATCGCTGGTCGATCTGCATGGCGGAGAAATGACGATCGAGAGCATTCTTGGAAAAGGCACGACGGTCACTGTTCATCTGCCCGGCACCAGAGTGCGCGATTGGGGCCAGTTGGTCTCAGATTAGAGTGGCGAGTCGTTCGAAGGTGGGGTGTCGGTGTGTCTCGGCGCCGAGTCGCGGAAGACCTATAATTTCCGACTTCGCAAAACGGCGAATTGTTGAAATTGTCTGTTCAAGGTCGACCGTGCTGCCAGGCGTTTCGCTGAGCACGACCGAAATCACTTTCAAGCCGCGCCGGTTAAGCACATCAAGCGCCGACAAGGTATGGCTGATGCTACCAAGATAGCTGCCTGCCACCAGCAGGACCGGCAGGTTGAGCACTGCCATCCAGTCCAGAACAGTGTAGATCTCGTTCAGCGGCGCCATGATTCCGCCGACTCCTTCGATAAGCAGCGTGCCGGCGCAAGCCGCAATCCGGTCGCGGGAAAAACCCAGGAGGTCGTCGAAGTTCAGGCTCCTGCCCTCCAGCTGCGCAGCCATGTCCGGCGAAAGCGGAGCTTTGAGGCGCCACGGGGAAATCCTCTCGACCTCGCTTAGCGTGATGCTACGCCCCAGTGCCGCCAAAAGGACACCTGTGTCACTGTCGACGACGTTTCTCATGTCGAAACCGCTGACGACCGGCTTCAGCGCTTCGGCGCGACGACCTGTAAGTTGGAGCTCGCGGATCAAGCCGGCGGTGACAAAGGTTTTTCCAATGTCTGTTCCTGTTGCCGTAATGAATACTGCGCTCATGACGGCGTAAGAGTTGCGGATCGTATAGTCTCGGCCAGCCGTTCGATCTCCGCGTCAGGATGAAGGGCGGTGAAGGCGACGCGAAGGCGCGCGGTTCCATCAGGCACTGTCGGTGGTCGGATTGCGACCACTAAAAAGCCGGCGTTCTCTAGCACTTGCGATGCATCGAGCGCTGCTTTGGCATCACCGATCAAGATTGGAACGATTGGGCTCACAGCATCAGGGAGCCCTAATCGGCGGGTGAAAAGGCGCGCTTTGGCGATGGGGCGTGCAGCATAGTCGGGCTGCTGTTCGATGATATCGATGGCGGCAATTGCGCCTGCGACCGAGGCCGGGGGTAAACCGGTCGAATAGACTAGCGTACGCGCCCGAGTCTTGATCAAGTCGATGACCGGTTGCGATGCGCAGAGATAGCCTCCATAGCCGCCGATAGCCTTGGACAAGGTTCCCATCTGGAGCGGGACATCAGCCTTTCGTCCGTCGGCGAAGCTGGAACCACGTCCGTCACCCAGAACGCCGATGCCATGTGCGTCATCGGAGAGTAACCAGCAGTCATATTGCCGGGAGAGGTCTGCCAATGCGTGAAGCGGCGCCAGATCACCATCCATCGAAAATACGCCGTCGGTGGCAATCAGCGCATGGCGATGATTGCTACGATGCTCTTTCAACAGGCCTTCTAGATGATGGATATCGTTATGGCGGAACGTCAGCGCCCGTCCACCCGCCAGTTTACCGCCAGCCATCATGCAGGAATGAGCCAATTCATCGATCAGAACCAAGTCAGCCGACCCGGTCAGCGTAGGCATGATCCCAGCATTGGCAAGATAGCCCGAGCCAAAGACACAAGCGGCTTCGGTGCCCTTAAGCCGGGCGAGCCTCGCCTCCAGTTCGGTGAACAAAGGATGATTGCCTGTTACCAGCCGCGAGGCGCCCGCACCGACACCATAGCGTTCGATCGCGGCCGTAGCCGCGGCCTTGACGGCCGGGTGGTGGCTTAAATTCAGGTAGTCGTTGCAGGAGAAAGACAACAAGCGCCGACCGTTGCGCACAACCCAGATATCGTCCGTGCGGGTGGTCTCCACCAAAGTCCGCAACAGCGACCGATCGCGGAGTTGTTTAAGCTTTTCGCGGGCGAAGTCGTCCAGGGATGACAAAATAGCGCACTACCGTTTACAAGCGGGACAAGGCTCATGGTGTGACGGCTGGTTTTCGCGAACGCAAGACCCCCGTATTTGCAAATGGAATTGGTGAAATGTCCGTCGTCAGTATCGATTCGTTTGTTTCTAATGCGCCCTCGGGCTTTGCTCAGCCTGGGGCAGTTCGTCACGACTGGTCCCGCGATGAGATCCGCGCGCTCTTCGCGCTGCCTTTTCCTGAGCTGATTTTCCAGGCTCAAACCGTCCACCGCAGGAATTTTGATCCGACCCAGGTGCAGATTTCAACCTTGCTGTCGATCAAGACCGGGGGCTGCCCTGAAGATTGCGCCTATTGCCCGCAAAGCTCTGCTTACGAGACCGAACTGAAGGCAAGCAAGCTGATGGATGTCGACACGGTTCTGGCTGAGGCTGCTGCGGCCAAGGCGGCCGGGGCCAGCCGGTTCTGCATGGGTGCGGCCTGGCGTTCGCCTAAGGACCGCGACTTGGATGCTGTTTGCGCGATGGTCGAGGGCGTGAAGGCGATGGGGTTGGAAAGCTGCGTCACGCTTGGGATGCTTACCCCGCCGCAGGCTGGCCGCTTGAAGGATGCCGGGCTGGATTATTACAACCACAACCTAGACACTTCGCCCGAATTCTATGGCGAGATCATTTCCACCCGCACCTATCAGGACCGGCTGGACACGCTGGAAACCGTGCGCGACGCAGGCATCAACGTGTGCTGTGGTGGCATCGTCGGCATGGGCGAAGGTCTGGAGGACCGGGTCGGCATGGTCCACGCGCTGGCCACCCTGCCCTCACATCCCGAAAGCGTGCCGATCAACATGCTGGTCCAGGTTGAGGGTACTCCGCTCGCCGGTGGCCAGGGCCTGGACCGGCTTGATTTCGTTCGCACTATCGCCGTCGCGCGTATCTGTATGCCCGAATCGATGGTGCGCCTGTCGGCCGGCCGCGAAGACATGACTGACGAAACCCAGGCTTTATGCCTGCTGGCTGGCGCCAACTCGATTTTCTACGGTCCCAAGCTGCTGACCACACCCAATCCGGCTCAGGATCGCGACATGGCCTTGCTGGAACGGCTGGGCATGAGTCCGATGGCACTGTGATCTGGTGACTTCCCAGCAGCCTGCCTGGTTTACGGCCGGCTATCCTCATATCTGGACGCCCTACAGCCAGATGAAGATCGCGCTACCGCCCTTGGCCGTGGCGCGGACCGAGGGTGTGCGGATTTATCTTGACGACGGTCGCGAGTTGATTGACGGGATTGCTTCCTGGTGGACCGCCTGCCACGGCTATAACCATCCGCATATTCGCGCGGCGGTAACGCGGCAGCTTGAGGTCATGCCGCATGTCATGTTCGGCGGATTGACCCATGAGCCGGCGCTGGCACTCGCCGCGCGGCTGACAGAGATGTTGCCGGGCGACCTCAGTCGCGTTTTCTTCTCCGATTCCGGATCGGTCTCGGTTGAAGTCGCAATGAAGATGGCGCTGCAGTTCTGGCTGAACAAAGGTGAGCGCGGACGCACGCAGTTCCTCGCCTTCAAGGGCGGCTATCACGGCGATACCCTCGGAGCGATGGCGGTCTGCGACCCGGGTGAGGGTATGCACAGTCTTTTCACCGGCCTGCTGCCACCCCAGCCGATGCTGGAATTGCCGACTGATGCTGATTCTATTGCAACCTTGGACCGATTTCTGGACCAGCATGCCGGGGAACTGGCTGGAATCCTCGTCGAACCGCTGATCCAGGGCGCTGGAGGAATGATTTTTCATGACGCAGAAATCTTGCGCCGGCTGCGCGCTGCGGCCGACGCTCACGGGCTGATCCTGATTTTTGACGAGATTTTCACCGGCTTTGGCCGCACAGGAACGATGTTTGCCTGCGAGGCCGCCGGAATCGTGCCCGATATCATTACTCTATCGAAGGCGCTCACCGGTGGGACGTTGGCTCTTGCGGCGACAGTGGCGAGCGGGAAAATATTCGACGGGTTCTGGTCGGACGACCCGGATCATGCGCTGATGCACGGGCCGACCTATATGGCCAATCCCCTCGCTTGCGCTGCGGCCAACGCCTCGCTGGACCTGTTCCAGTCCGAACCGCGCTTGCAGCAGATTGCGACAATCGCGGATGGCCTTGCCGATGGCCTCTCGCCGCTCAGGAATGCCCGGAATGTGAAAGATCTCAGGGTGATGGGTGCGGTCGGTGTCGTGCAGCTAAAGCGGCTTGAGGATCCGAAGGCGCTGCAGCGTGCCTGCGTCGAGGCCGGAATCTGGGTCCGTCCGTTCCGCGATATCGTCTATCTAACCCCGTCTTTCACGATCGGGGCGGACGATCTGGGCCAGCTGACGGCGACTTTGGTGAAGGTGCTGGCCGCTTAGACGGTCATACCCAGGGCGCGCATATAGAGGTCGAGCAATTCTTCCTGCTCTCGCCTCGCCTGGGATTCCATTTTGCGCAGGCGGACGACCTGACGCATGACCTTGACCTCAAAGCCGGTGCCCTTGGCTTCGGCATAGACTTCCTTGATGTCGGCGGCGGTTGCCGCCTTTTCCTCTTCAAGCCGTTCGATCCGCTCGATGAAGGATTTTAGCCGGGTGGCGGAGCTGTCGCTGGTCGCGGCGTCGGCATGGCCCTGGTCGAGTGCTGTATCTGGCATGATTGATGTCGATCTTTGGATGGAGGAGCCGGGAAGCTACGGCGACTTGCCCTGAGAGACAAGCGCTCTGTGGATGTTTCGGCGGTCCGATCGTTTATCCGATTGCCCGGTGATGCCGCTTTGGTTAGTGTCCGTCTAGGATGAAGATCAATGTGGAAATCGACTGCACGCCGGAAGAGGCGCGCGCCTTTTTCGGTCTGCCGGATGTCGGGCCGATGCAGGCGCGTCTGATGCAGGAAGTCGAGGAGCGGACTTTGGCCGCCATGCGGGCGATGGAACCCGAGGCATTGGTTCAAAACTGGCTGCCGGCATCCATACAGGGTTTTGAAAACATTCAGAAAATGTTTTGGAACGCGATGGGCGATCCGAAGAAGAAATAGAGAGTTACATGACGACCGACCGTTCGCTGCCGAGTGATCCTGCGCCCTATTATGAGGCGCATGTTTTTGTTTGCACCAATGATCGCGGTGAGGACGCCAAGCGTCCGTCCTGCGCACGGGCCGGGTCGGAGAAATTACGCGACTATATGAAGGCCCAGGCACGCGCCGCGGGACTGAAGGATGTCCGGGTGAATGCCTCAGGCTGCCTCGACCGTTGCGAGCTGGGCTGCACGATGGCGATCTATCCGGAAGGGGTTTGGTACCATTACGATACCCGTGCCGACATCGATGAAATCATCGAAACTCACCTGAAGCAGGGTAAGCGAGTCGAGCGGTTGCTGCTGACGACCGAGCAGGAAGAACTGCGGCCCGAGCAGGTTCCGGTCCCCGCCGAATAGGCTGCATCATGTCGGGCGAGACTCTGTTCGCCCTGGCCAGCGCGGCCGGCCGCGGGGCAATTGCGGTGTGGCGCCTTTCCGGACCGGATGTCGCCGTCGGTTTGCAGGCTTTGACGTCCCGCAATTTACCCGCGCCGCGCCGCGCCGTATTGCGGGCATTGACCGACCCATCGACTGGAATTTTAATCGATCACGCGCTGGTTTTGTGGCTTCCCGCCCCCGCAAGTTACACGGGGGAGGATTCGGCCGAGTTGCACTGCCATGGCGGTCGTGCAGTGGCGGAGTCGGTCGCCGCGGCGCTCGGCCGGTTGCCCGGATTTCGCCCTGCCGAGCCGGGCGAATTTTCCCGTCGCGCTTATCTGAACGGCAAGCTGGATTTGACCGAGGCTGAGGCGGTCGCCGATTTGGCTGCCGCTGAGACGGAGGCCCAGCGTCGCCAGGCGCTGGCCCAGGCCGGCGGGGCCTTGAGCACCCTTTACGACGGCTGGCGCAGCCGGTTGATCCACTTGCGGGCGCATCTGGAGGCCGACATCGAATTTCCCGACGACGATATCGGCGATCCGGTCGCAGAATTGTCCGGACAATTAAAAGAATTGCGCTCAGCGATCGCGGACCACCTGGCCGATGCCCGCCGGGGGGAGAGGCTACGTGAGGGTTTGACCATTGCCGTCATCGGCGCACCCAATGCCGGAAAATCAAGTCTTGTGAATAGCTTGGCCCGCCGCGATGTCGCCATTGTCTCGCCCGAGGCGGGCACGACGCGTGATGCGATCGAGGTTCATCTCGACCTTGGCGGGTATCCGGTGACGCTGGTGGATACCGCGGGGTTGCGGTCTGCGCCGGGGACCATAGAGGCGGAAGGCATCGCCCGCGCCCGTGCCCGGGCGGGCGCGGCGGACCTGGTTCTGGCCCTCTTCGCCGCGGATGGGCCGCCCGACGCTGAGACTCTGGCGATGATCGACGACCGGACGATCAGAGTGACCAGCAAGGCGGATCTGGGGGGCACCGTAACTGAGGCGCTAGCAATCTCCACCACAACCAACGCCGGTATCGACACTCTGCTCAAAGTCCTGACAGACCGTGTGGCCGGGTTGTTCGCCGACAGGGGCGCCCCGCCACCCACCCGCGCCCGCCATCGCCAAGCTCTGACCCTCTGCCTGGCTGCACTCGATGCCTCTGGTGCGGCCCCGCTTCCCGAACTGGCGGCGGAAGAGTTGCGGATCGCAGCCGATGAGCTGGGCCGCATCACCGGCCGTATCGACATTGAGGACATGCTCGACTCCGTATTCCGGGATTTCTGCATCGGGAAATAACGTAACAGCGCCGGCTGTACTCCCGCAGTTTGGCTATTGATTGCGGCTGTTTTTGCGGCGTCGCGCCGGTCTTCTGGGAACATAGAACATCAGCACCAGGAATACGCTCCCGACTGCGCCGATAGCCACTGCCGTTCCAATTGAGGCGGTGAAGACCAAATGAAGGGCGGACGAGATGATCCCGGTAAGCACTGCGGCGGCTATCGCTTCGGGAATGATGGGAGGAATTGGGCGCATATCGGCATGTTACGCGCTCAAGACCGGCATTCCTAATGAATCTCTCTGGTCTGCGGCATTACACGCTCCCTGTTTCACGTGAAACTTCCGCTTCGCCTTTGACCCGCGCTGATGAAAACCTTACATTCCGGCCCATGATGAATTGGGACGTTATTGTTGTCGGCGGCGGACATGCCGGGACCGAGGCGGCAGCGGCTGCGGCTCGAATGGGCGCGCGCACGGCCTTGATTACCCATGACCGGGAGACAGTGGGGGTAATGTCCTGCAATCCCGCCATCGGCGGGTTGGGTAAAGGTCATTTGGTGCGCGAAATCGATGCATTGGACGGCATTATGGGCCGTGCCATCGATCGAGGCGGAATTCAGTTCCGCATGCTCAATCGATCGAAAGGACCCGCGGTCCGCGGGCCACGGGCCCAGGCCGACAGAAAACTCTATAGACAGGCGGTCCACGATCTTCTGGCCGAGCAGGCCGGCCTCGAAATAGTGGAAGGCGCCGTCGTCGACTTGATTCTGGAAAATCGTGGTTCGGTATGCGGTGTCACCCTGGCGAATGGTCTGAGCCTACAGTCCGGCGCGGTCGTGCTGACCACCGGTACATTCCTTAACGGCTTGATCCACATCGGCGAAACCAAGATCCCAGCAGGACGTGTGGGAGAGGCGCCATCCCTGGGCCTGTCCGAGCGGCTGACTGCAGCAGGCTTCGTGTTGGGTAGGCTAAAGACCGGTACGCCACCACGCCTCGACGGGAGGACCATCGATTGGTCGGCTTTGGAGGCTCAACACGGCGACGAGCCCCCTGAGCCTTTTTCGACCCTGACAACCCGGATCACCACCCCACAGATACCCTGCCATATCACCTGGACCGGGCCTGCCGGCCACGAACTCATCCGCGAAAACTTGCATCGTGCGCCAATGTATTCAGGGCAGATATTGTCGAGCGGTCCTCGCTATTGTCCGTCGATAGAAGACAAGGTCGTGCGCTTCGCGGATAAGACACAGCATCAAATATTCCTCGAGCCAGAAGGACTTGACGATCCCACGGTCTATCCGAACGGCATTTCGACGTCATTGCCTGAGGACGTACAGCGGGCATTGTTGAAGACAATACCAGGGCTCGAAGCTGCGCAGATGTTCCGGCCCGGCTATGCGATCGAATATGATTTCGTCGATCCGCGTGAATTGTCGCCTACACTCGAAACTAAACGCGTCAAGAACCTGTTTCTGGCCGGGCAGATCAACGGAACAACCGGCTACGAGGAAGCAGGGGCCCAAGGACTCCTCGCCGGCATAAACGCCGCGCGCAGAGCGGGCGGCGCCGACGGTGTCAGTCTCAGTCGGGGTGACTGTTACATCGGGGTGATGGTCGACGATCTGGTTACGCGCGGCGCGCCGGAACCATACCGCATGTTCACATCCCGGGCGGAATATCGGCTCACGCTGCGCGCCGACAACGCGGATCAACGCCTGACGGCACTTGGAATGACGCTGGGAGTGGTCGGATCCGACCGAAAGATGGCTTTCGGAGCCAAAATGGATGAATTGGGTCGTGCCCGCGACTTGGTCTCGAGCCTGAATGCGACGCCTCCCGAGCTCGGTCGCAAAGGCCTGCACGTCAATGCCGACGGAGTACGACGCAGCGTTGCTGATCTTTTGCGCCTTCCGGGGGTCGATCTAGCCAGGCTGGCGGCAATTTGGCCTGAATTGGCTACCCTTTCGCCTGTTGCTGCGGAGCAGATAGAGATCGACGCGCGTTATGCCGGCTACCTTGGCCGGCAGGAGGCCGATATACGGGCGCTGCGCCGGGATGATTCCCTCGTCCTGCCACCCAATTTGGATTACGCCGGCGTCGGCAGCCTCTCGACTGAAATCCGCATGATCTTGGGGAGCGCGCGCCCCACCACTTTGGGTGCCGCGGGTCGCATTCCCGGCGTGACCCCGGCAGCTCTCGCTGCACTACTGCGCCACGTCAAAAGACGCGAAGCGCCGCGCGACGATGTCGCCCTTGCCGGCTGAACCGCGCGAAGAATTCCTCGCATCGTTCTCTGTTTCACGTGAAACAGAGGCGCGTCTTGCCCGCTATGAGGAGATACTTCTAACGCGCAATCAAACACTTAGCCTGATTTCAGACGCCACGGCAGATATAATCTGGACACGACACTTTCTCGATTCAGCCCAACTGCTACCTTTGATACAACAGCCCGAACTTCCTCTTGTCGACATCGGCACGGGCGCCGGATTCCCCGGCCTGGTTCTCGCCATCATGGGCCTGCCCCAGGTCAATCTGATCGAACATAATATGCAGAAGGTCGCATTTTTGCGGGCCCTCGTGGCAGACCTGGATTTGCCGGTTACCATTCATGCGATGAAGTCCGACGCGGTAAGGCCCTTTGTCGCCGGAACCGTCACGGCCCGGGCGCTTAAGCCCTTAAATCAACTTATCGGCCTCGGACGCCGATTCCTCGGTCCCGGAAGCGTCTGTGTGTTTCCCAAGGGCCGCAGGGCGGAAGAAGAGATGGCGGCTGCCTCCGCCAAGTGGCATATGAAGGCAGAGCGCTTTCCCAGCCTGACCGACCCCGACTCCACGATCTTTCGTCTTTCCGACGTAACCGAGGCCCGCCAATGAGCAAATTCAGGACCTTTGCGCTCGTCAATCAAAAGGGCGGCGTCGGAAAGACGACGACAGCCGTCAATTTGGGCACCGCTCTGGCGGCAATGGGCAGGACTGCGCTCTTGATCGATCTGGATCCGCAGGGAAATGCGTCGACGGGACTGGGAATTGAGCGCGCACAGCGCGTCCGCGGCACCTACGAGATGCTGCTGGGCGGCGTACCGGCGGCAGACGCCATCGTACCGACTCTGATTCCCCGGCTTTCGATTGTCCCGTCATCGGTCGATCTTGCCGGAGCCGAGATCGAATTGGTCAATACTGATCGCCGCGAGCACCGTCTGGCCGAGGCACTAAACGGCACCTGCGGTCGCTTCGACTATATTCTGATAGACTGCCCGCCATCGCTCAACTTATTGACATTAAATGCTCTTGTGGCCGCCGATGCCCTCCTCGTGCCACTCCAGACAGAGTTCTATGCCTTGGAGGGGTTGAGCTATCTGGTACAAACGGTCGATCGGGTTAAGCGTGCGTTCAATGCTCGGTTGGAACTGGCCGGGATCATTCTGACAATGTTCGATCGCCGCAACGGTCTGTCTGAGGCTGTAGCCCAAGATGTCCGGGCACACTTCGCACAGACCGTCTTTGACACTATGATTCCCCGCAACGTGCGAGTCTCCGAGGCGCCGTCGCACGGACTGCCGGTTCTCATCTACGATCACCGCTGCCTGGGTGCGCAGGCCTATATCCAACTGGCAGCCGAGTTCTTGAATCGTTTTGATGGAGTGAAGGTCGGTGGCTGAAAGCACGAGCAAAAAGAAGGGGTTGGGACGCGGCCTTTCGCATTTGTTCGGCGAAGCCGAGGCCGCATATCGTGAGTCGGGCATTCAGAATGCCGCCCCCTCACAGGTGGCCGCTGCCGGCGGCTCTACCTTGCCCATCGCCTTCCTGAAGCCGGGGCGCTTTCAACCGCGCCGGCACTTCGACGAGACGGCGCTGGAGGAATTGGCCGCGTCGATCCGACATCACGGTCTGCTTCAGCCGATTCTGGTCCGGCCGATTGTGGGCGCATCGGACAGTTATGAGATTATCGCCGGAGAGCGCCGCTGGCGCGCAGCCCAGCGCGCCTCGCTCCACGACGTGCCGGTCATCGTACAGATGTTGACGGACACGCAGGCGCTCGAAATCGCTCTGGTCGAGAATTTGCAGCGACAGGATCTGTCGGCGCTGGAAGAGGCGGAGGGCTACAAGCGGCTGATCGACGAGTTCAATCATTCCCATGCCGAGTTGGGCGAACTGGTCGGCAAAAGCCGAAGCCACGTCGCCAACATGCTGCGATTGCTGGCACTTCCAGAGGCGGTTAAGGCGTTGATGCAATCCGGCGAACTGTCTGCCGGTCACGCCCGCGCGCTCCTGACCGCCCCCGACCCGGAAGCGCTCGCCAAATCCGTGACGGCGCGCGGCCTGTCGGTGCGCGAGGTCGAGCGTCTGGCCAATCAGGCAAAGCTCATGCGCAAAACGCCGCCTAGGTCGGCAGGACAGGCGCCCGGAAAGTCGTCGGCCAAGCACGCTGACGTAATGGCGCTTGAGCGCGACCTCACCGAGCGACTGGGCTTGCGGGTTACGATCGATGGGCGCGGCACAAGCGGTGTTCTTGCCATCGCCTATCAGTCTATCGACCAGCTGGACGAAATATTAGAGAAACTGACCCGGTAATAGTAATTCATATGTAAAGCCCAAGTAGAACACAGAACTCGACTACAAACAGTTTTGGAGTCCTGAGGTTAGGACAGAATATAACTCTATGGCGCGGGCTGCCCGCGGCCTCGCTCGTTCCAATCGGCTTTCCGGTGCATTCCACCCGGCCCGCCGAACCCGTGGTCGAACAAATCGTCGGCAATTTGTTTCTGCTCGTCGGAAAAGACGAGATAAAGCGGCTGAAGAGCAGCCAACATTTCCGATAGGCTGGTCGCCTGAGCCGAAAGCGTCTTCCGGCTATGTTCAAGCCGGTCTATCAACGTGAAGCGGGTGTCGCGATAGGTGTGCATTGCGGCGATTTCCGCATCCCTGTCCTTGGCTTGTTTGCGCATCACATCGGCAAGCGTGTCCCAGGGTTTTGTTTGAGCTTCCGTAATCTTGAGCGCGGTTCGGATGAACGCCAAACGGGCTTCGATTCGTTCGCTGGGTAGTGGGGCCGGATGAGCTCTCAGGCCGGACGCAATCTGGTCGAAGTCGGTTGCAAGGGCCTCCTGTCCGACAATCAACGGGAACAGGGCAAGAGAACCGATCAGCGCGGTCAAAAACGCAACGGCTGCAACAATCCTGGCCGTAAATCGCTTCGTCATGGGAAATCCCTCTGTGCGAGCCGGAATATCGTGGAAAGTAATGCCGCGCTCACCGTTGCCACGCGGGTCGCAACCTAATCCTGCGCTCGGCTTGGCAGACTCACGATGTGCCCACCCTAGCGCGGCAGATAGATTCTTACCGTGGTGCCTTCGTCTTCGACGCTACTTATCGCAAGACGGCCGTGATGCAGTCCGCAAAGTTCCCGCGCGATCGACAAGCCAAGGCCGCTGCCGGGAAAGCGCCGCGCCAATGAGTTTTCTGCCTGAACGAAAGGCAGAAGAACGCGTTCGAGGTCTGTTTCGGAAATGCCGCAGCCGGTGTCGGTGACTTCGATGACTGCTTCGGCATTGGTAAAACTTATGCGGGTCGTCACAGTGCCGCCCACCGATGTAAATTTGATGGCGTTTGACAGAATGTTCAGCATCACCTGCTTTAATTTGAGGAAGTCGCCCGTAATCTCCGGGCATTTATCGGGAAATTCGGCCGAAAGCGTAACGCCGCCGGTTTGCGCCATGACGGAAACCAGGGCCAGGGAGGTTTCCACTAGATCCTTCAGGTCCACCGGCCCGCGATTGAGCTCTAATGAACCGGATTCGATTTTCGACAAATCCAGGATCGTGTTGATCAATTCCAGAAGGTGACGGCCGCTTTCGCTAACATCGGTAAGATATTCAGCATAGGAAGGAACCCAGCCGGTGCGCTTCACGCCGTGCTCGATCAGCTCGGTAAAGCCGATGATGGCGTTCAGAGGCGTCCGAAGCTCGTGACTCATATTTGCGAGGAAATTGCTCTTGGCGCGATTTCCCGCTTCCGCGGCTTCCTTCGCGCGAAGCAATTCTTCCTGGGCGCGGCGGCGCTCGGTGACATCGCGGCTGATCACGACCCAACGGAACACGCCGCTATCGAACTTCTGCACGGTTTCGACGCGCGCTTCGACCCAAAAGATGCGGCCGTTTACACCCAGGCTTTCGAACTCGACCGGTTTTCCGTCATCCCGCTTTTGCGCCGCGGATATCAGCTTTGAACCTATTTCATTGAAATTATTGACATCCAATTTCTGCATCGGTTGTCCGATCAGGTCGCCTGCATCGCCCCCGAACAACGCGGTAAATTGTTCATTCACATACAGAATCTTGGTGTTGCCCTGTATGCTGCCCTCGCTTTCGAAAACAACGATCGAATCGTAAGATCGAACGACGATGGAGCGCAAAAGCTCGACCTGATCCTCCGCTTCCTTCTCGCGCGTAATGTCGCGCATGACACCCGAGAATATGACTGTCCCGTCCGCCTCCCGACGCGGCATCATCGACTGACGAATCCAGCGCACGCGCTCCTTCCCGTCACGGATGCGATAATCCATGGAATAGATCGACAGGTTTTGCGCCGCTTGCTCCATGGCTTCGGCGCGGCGCTTGTCCTCTTCGTCGTTCGTAATCATCCGTGCATAGATCATCATCGGATCCTGTCCGACCAATTCGCCGGGAAGATCGAGCAACTGGACCAAACTCTCGCTGATCGCGGGGAAAATATAGCTCCCGTTCGGAGTGCGGCGGCTTTCGGTAAAAACGCCGCCGATGTCCGAATCGGTGGCATCGAGGCGCTGTTGCGCTTGCACCAGTGCATCTTCCGCCAAATGCTCCTCGGTGACGTCGCGGGCCAACCGGCGGACGCCGCCCGACACGGTGCGATGCTCGTCGATATGGATGATGCGACCCGACGGCATCCGATATTCGTGCGAGCGATCTGTTCCGAACCCCTCGACGCGCTTTCGGATGAACTCTTCGCGGTCGTCCATCGCATAATTGTCGACAATAAATTGAATGGTGCGGGTATTGCTCAGCGCGGCCCTTAAAAGATCGACATAAGCGACCCCGCGCACGAGCTTGGCGGCGGCGTAGTGCCACTCCCCGGCAAAGCCCTCGTCCCAATCGACTAATCGGCCGTCAGCATCGAACAGCGCGAAGCTGTGCAGAAATTCCTCCGACGCCATTCTATTGCATTTTCATTGTGTAACCGGATGGCAACTTCGAAGGATTGCAAGAAACCCCTGCATTGTAAACGCGCGCATTACGGCGCAACCCAGCGGATTTTGGCATGGAGCGCGTAACCGCGGCATTATCGTTGGATTGAACCGGCGCAAACGAGGTCATCACGCCTCTCACGGCGAAGAGCCGGATCATGTTAAGAAGTATTGTGTTTTGCATCGCGGGGAACCAGATGAACCTGCGTACGAAGAGCATGACAACCACCCGAGCCGGAGACGACCCATGATCGTGTTAACCGTGAACGGAACACGTCACGAACTCGATATCGAACCCGAAACACCGCTTCTTTGGGCCTTGCGCGATGAGGTCGGGCTGACAGGCACCAAATATGGTTGCGGCATCGCCCAATGCGGGGCCTGCACTGTTCATGTCGACGACCAGCCGGTTCGATCGTGCTCACTTTCGGTCGGAGATGCGAACGGAACCAAAATTACGACTATTGAAGGGCTCTCACCCGACGGCAGCCATCCCGTCCAGCAAGCCTGGATCGCCGAAGATGTTCCGCAATGCGGCTATTGCCAATCGGGACAGATCATGGCCGCGGTCGCCTTTCTGAAGGCGATCCCAAAGCCGACCGATGCCGATATCGATGAAAATCTGACCAATATATGCCGATGCGGCACCTATCCCAGGCTGCGCGCAGCGATTCATCGCGCTGCAGCCGCGACGAACGGCTGAGGAGCTAGCGAGATGGGTCACATTGAACCTACGTCCGCGGCTTTGGGTAGGCGCGATTTTCTGGTCAGTGCAGCAACAGCTGCCGGTGGTCTGGCAATCGGCGTTTCCATACCGGGAATGGCTGCCGGCCTGCCGCTGCCCGGCCAAACCTGGGACGACGACGCGCCGGCCGGCGAGGTCAATGCCTGGATCGTTATCGAGCCGGACGAAAGCGTGATTATTCGTGTCGCCAAATCCGAGATGGGTGAGGGGGTGCTGACATCAATGCCCATGATCGTCGCCGAGGAATTGGCCTGCGACTGGACAAAGGTGCGGTCCGAATATGCTTCTTCGAATCGCAATCTGCTGGAGCAAGGCGTTTATAAAAGCATGCTGACCGGCGGCAGCAGCGCGGTTCGCGCGTCACGGCCTTATCTACAGCAGGCGGGCGCCAGCGCCCGCGCTCGGCTGGTCGAAGCCGCAGCCAAACGCTGGAGCGTGCCTTCCGCCGATTGTCAGGTGGCGAACGGCGTGGTGTCCCATAAGGCGACAGGTCGCAGCCTTACCTATGGGGCTCTCGCGGGCGATGCCGCCAAGATTACCTTGGCGCAGGAGCCGGCGATCAAGACACCTGATCAGTTCACGCTGATCGGCAAGCCGACGGCGCGCCTCGACAGCAAGGTCAAAGTTACCGGTGAGGCGATATTCGGCCTCGATATTCGGTTGCCCGATATGGTCTATGCCGCCGTCACAACCTGTCCGGTGCCGGGCGGAACGGTCAAAAGCTATGACGCCAAGGCGATCCTCGGCCATCGCGGCGTGCAAAGCGTCGTCGCGCTGCCGAACGGCGTCGCCGTTGTTGCCGACCGGTTCTGGCGTGCAAAGCAGGCTGCGCTGGCGCTGCCGATCGAATGGAATCCGGGCGCGGGCGCAGGCACCAACAGCGCGCAGTTCCGTGAAGATTACCGAGCCGCCTTAAAGGGGCCGCTTCAGAACGCCAAGACGGTCGGCGACACGGAAAAGGCGCTGGGAGAGGGCAAACTGATTGAGGCGCTGTATGAAGTGCCCTATCTGGCCCATGCGACGATGGAGCCCCTGAATTGCACGGTCCATCTGCAGTCCGACCGTCTCGACATCTGGATGGGCACGCAGGCGCCGGACATCACCATGGGACTGGCCGCGAAGACCACCGGGCTGAAGCCTGAGCAGATCTTCATCCATAACTGCTATCTGGGCGGCGGTTTCGGACGCCGCGCGATCAATGACGAGCTGGTCCAGGCGCTGGCGGTGGCCAAGACTGTGGGCAAGCCGGTAAAGCTTGTTTGGACGCGCGAAGAAGATATGCGGCACGACCGCTATCGCCCGCAGGCTGCGATCGCCTTCAAGGCGGCGCTAGGCAAGGATGGGATGCCCACCGCATTTACGGCCCAGACCGCGGTCGGATCGATCATGCAGTCGATAAAGGGAATGCTCGATTTCCCGATGCCGCCCGGCGTGGAGCCACTCGCCGTCGAGGGGCTGGTCAATATGCCTTATGCGATTCCCAACATTAAAGTCGATGCGGTGCTGAAAAACACCCATGTGCCGGTGATGTTCTGGCGTTCGGTCGGCAGTTCGCAAAACGCCTTTGCGGTCGAAAGCTTCATCGACGAATTGGCGCATGAGGCGGGCCAAGACCCCTACCAGTTTCGCCGCAAGCTGTTGGAAGGAAAGCCCGATTTCCTGCGCGTTCTCGACATGCTGGCCGAAAAGGCGAACTGGAGCCAGAAACTCCCGTCCGGTAAGGGGCGCGGCATCGCCATCCATGAATCCTTCGGGACAATCGTGGGCGAGTGTGTAGAGGTCGCGGTAGACCCCAAGGGCAAGCTGCGCTGCGAGCGCGTGGTAGCTGTGGTCGATTGCGGCCACGTCATCAACCCGCGCAATGTTGAAATGCAGATCGAAAGCGGCGTCATCTATGGTCTGACCGCGGCGCTTTACGATGAGATTACGGTCAAGGACGGCGCGATCGAACAGGGCAATTTCGATAGCTATCAAATGGTGTGCCTGGCAGATTCACCCAAGATCGAAACCTACCTGGCGCTCAGCGGCGGCACCAAGTGGGGTGGAATCGGTGAACCCGGCACGCCGCCGATCGCGCCTGCATTGTGTAATGCGATTTTCGCAGCCACAGGCAAGCGGGTCCGCGAATTGCCGATCAAGAACACCGATCTTGGCAACCGGGTTTAGTGGGCGGGAAGGGCCGATGACGGCCGCCTCAGACGGCAACCGGTCCGTCTATGTCGTCGCCGCGGACGACACTGTGCGGCGGGCGCTGAGTGAGCATCGCTCGGGCCCGGCAGGATGGAACGTCGCTATGCTGAGCGTCACTCGCGACTTGCCGCCTGAGCCCGATGCAATCGTTGTCGTCGATCTTGACGATCCGGCGGTGCAGAGCGGCTCGGTCGAGGTGGTGCGTACTTCGGGATTCGCCGGGCCGATATTGATCCTGGGCAATAATGGCGCCGCGCGTGTGCCGGAAGACGAGCCGATCGCCCGTCCGGTCAGGCTGGGAACATTGCTGGCGCGGATCGACGCGCATTGGACTGTAGCGACCGACCCTGGGACTATTGCCCTGGGACCCTATGAATTCGTTTCCGCGGACCGCGTCCTGCGCGATGCTGCGAACGATGTGGTCATTCGACTGACCGAACTCGAACACAAGCTTCTCAGCTATCTGGCCGCCGCGGGCGGCGGACTGATCGACCGGGATCAGCTTCTGGAGTGCGTGTGGGGCTATAATACGCAGGCCGATACGCACACCGTCGAAACGCATATCTGGCGGTTGCGCCAGAAAATTGAGACAGATGACCCAGCATCCCGCTTTCTGGTCACCGAGGCGGGTGGTTATCGCCTTTTGTTGGCGGGTTCAGACTCAGGCGGGTAAGCTTGAGCGCTGGAACCGTATAGCGGTATTCCAAGAATTTCTCGGAGACATCGATGCGCTTCATCGTCCGTTTGCTGGCCGTCGTTGGGCTTCTGTTCATTTTGCTGATCTCCGTACTCGTAGTGGGAGTGTCACGGCTTCATGTCGCCGGCCATTCTCCCGTCGTGATCAAGGACGGAACGGTTCTTACATTGGCTGTCGAAGGCCCTTTCATTGAAGATTCACCGACGCGCACGGGTCTCACCAGCATTTTGACCGGTCATGCCAAAAAGCTGCGCGAAGTGATCGCCGGAATCGATAAGGCAGCTGCCGATTCCCGCATAAAAGGGTTGGTGCTGAAAATCGATGCCTCCGCCGGCATGTCGCAAATCCAGGAACTGCGTGCGGCGATCAAGCGCTTCAGGGCCGCCGGCAAGTTTGTCTATGCCTTTGCCGACGATTACGGTGAAAGCGCGGCTGGCAACGGCGAATATTATCTAGCTTCGGCCAGCGACCAGCTGTGGCTGCAGCCGATGGGTGAGGTCATGCTGACCGATGTCGTCTTCGAGGCGCCGTTTCTCAAGGATATGTTTGCCAAACTTGACGTCGAACCGGAATTCGTAAAGCGCGCCGAATATAAGACCGCACCCGAGACTTACACAGAGCGCGCCTATACGCCCGCCGCGCGGGAAATGATGGAAAGCCTTGCCAACGATCTGACGCAACAATTGGTGACCGACGTCGCCGCCAGCCGGGGTCTGTCGGCCGACGACGTCCGCGCAATATTAGCACGCGGGCCCATGACCGCGGACGAGGCGCTTCAGGCCAAGCTTATCGATCATGCGGGCTACGCTGATGAGGTTGTCGCCACCGCTAAGAAAGCTGCCGGGACCGAAGTGCCGACCCTGGCGTTGCCCGATTACTATGCCCAGGCTGGCGCCGAAAAGCATGACCGGCCTAATATCGCGCTCATCTATGAAGTCGGGGAGATCGACAGGGTGACAGGGCCAATCGACGCGACCAGCGACCGGCGCGGGCTGGATCAGGGCAATGCCGTGGTCCAGGGCTTTAGCCAGGCGATGGCCAACCCGTCGGTCAAGGTGATCGTCTTTCGCATAGACAGTCCCGGCGGGTCTGTGTCGGGCTCCGAATCGATACGCCGCATGGTCGTGCGGGCAAAACAGGCCGGAAAGAAGATCGTAGTTTCGATGGGCTCGGTCGCAGCCTCCGGCGGCTATTGGATATCAGCCGACGCCGACAAAATCGTCGCCGATCCGGCGACGCTTACCGGGTCGATCGGCGTCTTTTCCGGAAAGTTCGTCGTCGGCAAGGGCCTGGCCGACATCGGCGTCACGACCGACCGTACGACGGCGGGGCCGTTTGCGGCCATGGATTCGCCCTTCGCGCCCTTCACGGCGGATCAGAGCCAGAAGCTCAACGCCGATATCGACGCAGTCTATAACGGCTTTATTTCGATCGTCGCCAACGGGCGCAACCTACCGGCGGGAACGGTGGCGGGGTCCGCCAAGGGCCGCGTCTGGTCCGGCCAGCAAGCCAAGCAGCTCGGCTTGGTGGATAGTCTGGGCGGCCTCGACGATGCCATCAATCTCGCCCGTCAAGTCGGCAATATTCCGGCCGATCAGCCGACAGCCCTGCGTGTCTACCCCGAACCGCTGTCCCCGCTTGAGGCGGTGATGGCGGTCGTCAAAGGGGACGCGGACATCAAAAGCGATGTCGGCAGCCAGCTGGGCGATCTCGACGGTCCGGCGGGTGCCGCGGTGCGTGCCTTGGCGCCCCTGTTCCGCGATCCGCGCGGCGATATGGTCAGGATGCCCGACCTGGGGGCGGTTCGCTAAAGGTCAGCAGCAACATAGTCGGGCAGGAGCGTGGGGATCAGCCCTTTGCGCGGGCGCGGCGGCGGCGATTGCGTGCCTTATGATGCCCTTTGCGTCGGTTGGCGCGAATCTGGTTGGTCGTCTTTTCTGATTTGCGCATTGCAACTCCGTTCCTGGCAAGGGTTCTCGCCCGGGCATTCGCGTTAAGTATCATGGGGACTGCAGTCTCTATAGCAAGCCGCGCCGCGGGGGAAGCCGCCGAGGTTCGTTTTACGGAACCTTCGCAACGGCGCCGCACCAGCCCGGCAGATAATTTGCCTCAACGGACTTGGCCAGGTTCAACGCGTCGTTCAGTGCGGCATTGAAGTCCTTCTCTAGGGACTTGCGCTTTATTCGGCGCCGAAGGAAGTCGGCCCAGATGAACTCGCTGAAGGGTGTGATGTCCTTCGCGTATCCGCCGGTCCGGCGAAGCTCACCGGCCAGGCTGCGGAACGGGTCATCCTGAAGCTCGGATATCTGCGCGGGAATCTCAGCAAAGTCCCGACGCAGGCCGTCCTTGTCATAGGGGTGGCACCACCCCTTGCAATCCATGACGACCCAGAAGGATTCCTTATCGACGGCGCGCAGGTCGGCGATCACGTCGATCAGAACGTCCTTCACGCCCTCGTCGTGTAAAGCCCGGGTCAGATGATGATGGTCGGTAACATACATCCGCCCTTTTGGACCCAAGATAACCGGCACCATATGGCGGCCGAGAAACATGGCGTCCTTGCCGGCGGGGCGTTCGCGCCAGAGCTTTCGCTTCTCGGCCACTTCGCGATAACCGACGGTGATTTGAGTCGGCCGCAAGCCGGCAATCGGGACCGGAGTTACCAGCGGCTCTCGAAATGTCATCCGCAGTCACTCCCCCATGATGTCGTCGCCTCAGCCGAGTGCGACGACTGTCTGCCGCTCAATGCCCAACGCATTTAACGCGGTGGCCACGATCTGGGCGGCATTCAGGCCCGCCTCGTCATATTGCTTATAGGGCGTGTCATGATCCTGAAATCGGTCCGGTAGCACCATGGCGCGTATCTTGAGGCCGCGATCGAGCAGTCCGTTGGTTGCCAGGTCGTGCAGAACCATCGAGCCGAATCCACCGATGGAGCCCTCCTCGACGGTGATGACGACCTCGTGTTCGCGCGCCAGGCGCCTGATGAGCGCCGTGTCGAGCGGCTTGGCGAAACGGGCGTCAGCCACGGTCGTCGACAGGCCGCGCGCGGCCAGTAGCTCTGCCGCCTTCAGGCATTCCTGCAGGCGGGTCCCCAGGCTTATCAGGGCAATCTTGCTGCCTTCCTGCACGATCCGGCCGCGGCCGATCTCGAGC
>PLTD01000088.1 GCA_003165335.1 Rhodospirillales bacterium
TCTTGCGCTTCGCTTTTTGCAGCAGAAAGCTTCGCTGCTCGGATGCGTCCGAGAGCTCATCTTTCCCACCCCCCGAAGGGCTGTCGGCGAACACGAGGCCCAATTGCCGTGGTCCCGTCTTTCTCAATCCATCTCTCCCTTTGCTCCGCCGGCTTTCACCGGTTTCCTCGCTACTACAAAGAGATCCGACTTCTGCAAGGGCATCGTCCCATCGTCGTTGCCTCCTCCGGGTCTACCGCTCGCGCGGACCCCTGCAGATCTCCCTGGGTAAGAACACTGGATGTCCCGCCGCTCCCGCCCCCATTACCGTCCCAGCCTCGGTTGGATTTTGGGCGTCGCGTTTTGAGACACGCTGACCCGGCCGGTGCGGCTTGCACAGAGGTTCACTTGCGTTCGGTGCTGCGGTTCGCCTCGGGCTTCTTCCCCACACGGCCTCACGGCGCCAGGGCCATAGGCGTCTCTCGACGGCAGACCCTGCGTGCAGTTGCCTCCAGCTCGCGGTTGCTACCAACTCGCCCCGCAAAGGACTTTCACCTCCAATCCAGTGCCCATGCCAGGCACACCTCAACTGCGAGACGCAAAGGCCCTAGGGGCCGGAAGCAATCCAGAGTCTCAAGCACCGATAGACTAGATTGCTTCGTCGCTGCGCTCCTCGCAATGACGGCCACCTTCAAACCGTGGCGATCGGGCAGGCAGGGGAGCCGACGGCACCGGGCAGGCGCAGCGGCGGGGCGGTCAGCAGGAAGGCGCTGCGCCGATGGGTCTTCAGCCACTCGGCCAAATCATGCAGGTACCACAGCTCGCCCAGATGGATGCCCAGCTTGAACAGGCAATGTTCATGCAGACGAAGGCCCGTCGCATCATGCGGCCCGATCCTGGGGTCGAACAGCTCAACCGCGACATTGTCAGAGGCGATGGCAACGATGCCGCTGTCGTCGATCCACTTCAGCAGCCGGTCGTCGTGGCCGTCCAGACCGCCGCTGTTGGCCAGCAGATAATCCATGCTGGGCTGCTTGTTCATGCCCATCATCAAAATGTCATAGCCGGTATAGATCAGCAGAAAATCGCCCGGCCTGACCTCCACCTTCTGGGCGTCCAGCGCAGCCATGACATCGTCATATCCATAGGCCTTGCGCGTGTGGCCGTGAACAGCAAACAGGTCGACCAGCACGCCGCGTCCCTGGGGGCAGCCCTCGGCCAGGTTTTCGATGCCCAGCCGCCTTGCATAGGGGCCGCCCGCCTGGTCGGGGCCGATCAGATCGTCCCCGGCGCGGAATCCGTTATAATAGCACATTTCCGCCACGCCATCGCCGTCAGCGTCGAACATCATTCCCCAATGGGCAAAGGAATCCCACTGGCTGGAATATTGGGTAAACAGTGTCACGCCGTCGTCGCAAACCGCCCCGCAACTGCCTGGAAACAGGTATTCGCCCGGGCAGTTATAGGCGTCGTGATGCTCCATCTTGACCGCGAACAGCTCCGGCCCCTTGCGCATCGCCCCCGGCACGACACCACCGGGATAGTCCAGCGGCAGGGACAGCGTAAAGGCGATGCCCTCCGTCACCTCCCGCACGCCGGCAAGCCGATGCGCCGGCGTCAGCAGATTCATGCGGCCGCGTTGGTCGTCCGGTCCGAAATCACCCCAGTTCGAGCCCACCGGGCGGTTCTTCCAGCGCATCGTCATAAACTCCCGGCGCAAAGCCTCATGGCATCGCCACGCCGCCGTTGGGTCGTATGACCTGGCCGGTCACGAAACGGCTGGCGTCGCAGGCCAGATATAATATGGCATAGGCAATGTCCGTGGGCTCCCCCGTCAGGCCGAGGACCGAGCCTTGGGCCCGCGCCGCCAGCAGGTCGGCCCGCATCTTTTGATCGATCGCCCCGTCGGGACCGCGCATGCGATAGGTGACCATCGGCGTATCGATGAACCCGGGGGCGATGGCGTTGGCGCGCACGCCCTGCGGCCCCACCTCGTGCGCCAGGATGCGGGTCAGCATCGCCACTGCGGCCTTGCTCATCGCATAGATCGACAGGCCCGGGGCCGGAAAATCCGCCCCTGCCGAGGAGATATTGATGATCGAGCCGCTGCCCTGCGCCGTCATGACCCGGGCAGCGGCGGCGCAGCCCCAATAGGTGCCTTTCAGATTGATATCCAGCACTCGGTCGATTTGCGCTTCCGTCGCGTCGACGATGGGCGCGGTCAGGATAACGCCGGCGATATTGGCCCAAACATCCAGCCGGCCGCCGGTTTCCACCGCATATGCGGTCAAAGCCTCAACCGCGTCGCGGTCGGAGACATCGGTCTGTCGGATTGCAGCCTTGCCCCCGGTCGCACGGACCTGCGCCGCCGTCTCGGCTAGGCCGACCGCATCGATATCGGCCAGGATGACCAGCGCCCCGGCCTGGGCCAGCGTGATCGCCGCCTGCCTGCCGATGCCCGAGGCCGCGCCGGTGACCACCGCCACCCGCGCGCTCAGATCGAACGCCTTTTCGATATCCGCATGCATCGGCTTCGCCCTGCCTCAGCCGTCCGTCACGGCCTCGATATCCAGCGAGCTGGGTAGCGATATGCCGCCGTCGATCAGCAGCGACTGGCCGGTGATATAGGACGCCTCGTTGGAGGCGAGAAAGGCCATGGCGCCGGCGATATCGTCTCCAGTGCCCAGCCGCCCGACCGGCACGCGGGCCGGCATCGCGGCAAAGAACGGGGCCATTTCCGGGGCGCTGAGCTTCTCCGTCATGATCATGCCCGGCTCGACCGCGTTCACGGTAATCCCGGTCCTGGCCAGTTCCAGCGCCAAGTTGCGGACAAAGCCGGTGACCCCGGCCTTCGACGCCGAATAATGCACGAGCCCGCGCGCCGCGGCATGGTTGCCCGAGATCGAAGAGGTGATCAGGATTCGCCCGCCCTGCTTTGAAGCTTTCAGCGCGGGCAGGGCCGCCTGGGTCAGCCAGAAGCAGGCCTTCAGATTGACGTCGATCGTGCGGTCCAGGTCCGCGTCGGTTAGGTCCTCGATCCGGGTCGAGGGGCAATAGGCCGCGTTGTGCAGCAGCACATCCAGCCCGCCATAGATGCCGATCGCCTCGGTCACCAGCCGCGTCGCCTCTTCCCGCGTGCCGACGTCGGCCACGACCAGGCTCGCCTCGCCGCCGGCCTTGCGGATCTCCGCCACGCAGGACTCGCCGTCGGCCGCGGTGCGCGTTCCGACCACGACCTTGGCCCCTTCGGCCCCAAAGCGCAGCGCAATGGCCCGCCCGATACCGAGCCCCGCCCCGGTCACGATCGCGATACGACCCTGCAGTCTTCCGGCCATTATCGTCCCCTCGCTTTATGCGTTATCCAGGAAATCCAGGCATTCCCGGTTGAACAGATGCTTGTCCTCGATCATCACCCAATGGCCGGACTGGTCCGACAGCACGATGCGGGAATTGGGGAGCGCCTCTTTGAGCACTTCGTTCTGCTGGTACGGCAGGAACTGGTCATGCAGGCCCCAAAAGCCCAGGACAGGGCAGGTGATCTCGCGCAGCTGCGCGATGGTGTAATAGGGCGTCTGCAGCGTCTCGTAGAGCACCATCGGCTGCTCCATCGCGATGTCGATGCGCTCCGCAATCGCCTCGTCCGTGATGTCGGCCTTATTATGGACCAGCCGCGCGAGCAACTCGCGGTACGACGCCTCGGCCTCGGCCTTGTTGTCGGGGCGGGTCTTGGCCCAGTTCCACATCGCTTGCAGACCGGGCGACACGCCGACGAACTTGCGCGGGTCGACCAGCCCGCCCGGCGCCATCAGAATCAGCTTTGCCACCTCTTCCGGGTGGCTCATCGTGTAATGCAGCGCCACCCCGCCGCCCAGCGAATTGCCCACCGGCACGACGCAGGAAATCCCCCGCGCCTTCAGCAATTCGCGCATCGTCAGAATATGCGTGGCCGAGTGGTAGTAGAGGTCCGCCGGCTTGTCCGACAGGCCGAAACCCAGGAAGTCCGGCGCCAGGCTGTGATAGCCGTGCTCGGCCAGGAACGGGCCGTTATATTTGAAATTGCTATAGCCCGAGGCCCCCGGCCCGCCGCCGTGGAGGAACAGGACGGTGGGCTTGCTTGGGCTGGGCGTGCCCCACTCGTGATAATGCAGCCGATAACCGCTTTTCAGCGTGTGGTATTTGCCAACCGGGATGGGCGTGGCCAATTTCGTCGTCGCCTCTGCCATCAGCCGGCACCGAGGAACTTATGGCCCCAATGGCTGCCGCGGGTGGATTCAAACACCTTATAGTTGCTCCAATCCTTGACCGAACCGCCGGTGCCGTACTCCATCTGAAAGCCGCCCGGCGTTATCATATAGAACGAGATCATGTCGTCATTGACGTGCCGGCCCAAGGTCAGCGTCAACTTGACGCCGTTCTGGTCGACCCGATCCAGCGCGCGTCCCACCTCGTCAACCGAATCGACCTCGACCATCAGATGGTTGCAGCCTGTCGGGTCGCTGAGTTCGGCATAGGCCAGGCTGTGCTGGCGGCCGGCGGCGCAATGCAGGAAATAGACACGGATCGGCGGCACGCCTTCCATCAGCGACAGATGCAGCAGGTCGGAGACGCCGAAGCCCATCACGTCGGTCCAGAATTTGACCGTCGCGTCGATGTCGCTGGTCGGCAGCACGGCATGGCCCAGCCCCAGATTCTCGGTGACGAATTTCGTGCCGATCGGCGAGACGAATTTGCTGAATGAGGCGATCGGCCCCCAGGACACTTCATGGCGCAGCCCGGCTGGGTCCTTGAAAGTGAAAAAGGCCTGGACCTTGCGCAGTTTGCGCTCGGCCTCGGTGCCGTTCTTCGTCTTGATGCCGGCATCCTTTAAGGCGGCGCGGACTTTTTCGAACGAATGCTCGTCATCGACGCTCCAGCCCGAAGCATAGAGTTCGTCCTTGGCGCTTTTCTGGATCAGGAAGCGGAAATCGCGGCCATCCATCTTGAGATAGAGCGTCCCGCCCGGCCCATCGATTGCGGCCATGCCCAGAACCGCGGTTCCGTAATGACGCCACTTCTCCAGATCGGGCGTTCCGATGACCACATAGCCCAGTTCGGTGATTTTCATGGTTCCCTCTTCCCCTCGGCAAATTCACATCAGTCTATAGCAAACAAGGCGGCACACGATCTACTGAACTTCGCATTGTCGAGACATGTCGATTGGTGAAGCATTCGATGTCATTTGTCGAACGCTCAGCCAATAATTGCCGTTAAATTAAGCGTTTAGATGTCGACAATGCATGAGTATTGCGAAGCCCGGTGCGATCAATTAGAGACCCAATGACAAGAATAGGGGAGACGATCATGAGTGCCGATGGGGGAAGAATGCCGCCCAGTGCGACCGAACTGGTTGCCGCGGCCCGTGCGATGATCCCGACCTTGGCGGGGCGCGCCCAACAACAGGCCGATAATCGACGGCTGCTGCCCGAGACGATTGCCGAGTTGAAGGCTGCCGGATTTTTCCGTGTTCTACAGCCCAAGCGCTGGGGCGGTTACGAAATGGACCCCAGCGTCTTCGCCGATATCCAGATCGCACTGTCCGAAGGCGACATGTCGGTCGGCTGGGTCTATGGCGTGGTCGGCGTTCATGCCTTCCAAATCGCTCTGTTCGACGACCGCGCCGCGCGCGATGTGTGGGGCCAAGACAATTCGCTGCTGATCGCCTCCACCTATATGCCGACGGGTCGGGCGACGCCGGTCGAAGGCGGCTTCCGCTTCAGCGGCAAGTGGAAATTCTCCTCGGGCGTCGAACATTGCCAGTGGATCTTCCTCGGTGGCCTGACGGTAAAGGTTGAGGCGACGGGCAAAGGGGGCGATTACTGCACCTTCCTGCTGCCGCGGTCGGACTTCACCATCGTCGATACCTGGGACGTGATGGGGCTGAAAGGCACCGGCAGCCAGGACATCGTGGTCAACGACGTCTTCATCCCGGACTATCGGGTGCACCGCACTTCGGACGCCTACGGCGGCACCAGCCCCGGTAACGCGGTCAACACTGGCCATCTCTATCGTTATCCCTTCGTGCAGGTGTTCTTCCGCGCCGTCACCAACGGCTGCATCGGCGGGCTGCAGGCGATGCTGAACGATTTCCGGGCCTATGGCGCGGCACGCATTACCACCGTGGGCACCTCCACAGCCAACGACCCGGATGCGCAACTGGCTTGCGCCGAGGCTGCCTCGGCGATCGACGAGATGAAATACATACTGAAACGCAATTTTGCCGAGATCGACGCGGCAGCCCGCACGGGGACCCTGCCAAGCCAGGAGGCGCGGCTGCTCTATCGCTATCAGTCGTCGGTTGTGGCCGAACGCTGCCTCAACGCAGCGGCGAAACTGTTCAAGGGCGCGGGCGGCTCAGGCCTCTATGCCACCCAGTCTTTCGGCCGGATTTATAACGATCTGATCGCCGCGCGGCAGCATGTCTCCAATCAAAGCCAGGTCACCGGCCGCGGCTACGGCGCTGTGCTGCTCGGGCTGGAAAATCACGACCCGATGATCTGAGGGCAGCGGTATCAAAGGCGAACATGAGAGGGGTGAGCGTTATACGCTCGATACCCGCGACGTGTTTCGACCCAACCCGGCCGGCTGGTTTCGATTTCGCCATTCCCGGAATCAGCCATTCAGCGCCGTCTGGCGACAGCACCATTGCGCCAACTTGCTGAGCGTGCCCGGCGTTTCCCAGATGCGGCCTGACAGAGCTCTCGTTAATGGCAATCCATGTCAGCAGGGCTTGCACCGCGGTAGAAATTACATAATTATGTAATTTAGAGGCCCGAAGATGGAACATTTCACAGCTTTCGACCTGCAAAGGCATGTCGGCAAAGTTCAGAGCGCCGCTTTGGCGGCGCCTGTGGCGATCACGCACCACGGCCGTGAGCGGCTAGTGGTTATGAACTACGACGCGTGGCTGCATCTTGGGCGAGGAGATGCTCTTTCCGACGCGATAAAGCGCCTTCAGGCCCAGAGAGAACGGCTTGCTCGGGAAGGCATTGCGCGGGTTTCGATATTTGGATCGGTCGCGCGAGGCGATGCTCGGGAGGACAGCGACATCGATCTTCTCATCGAGCCAGTCGCGGGCGTGCGCGTCGGAGGTCTTCGACTCGCGCATTGGAAAGGAGTCCTGACGGAAATTTTGGGACGAGGGGCCGATGTAGTGGTGAGGGAATTCCTGACCGAGAAAGTCGCCAAGACGATGGAGCGGGATCTGATAGTTGCCGCCGTCGGAGCGGAAGCCGCACGCGATGCGGCATGACGTCGATCGAATCAGGGACATTCTCAAGAGCGCTCGATCCATTATCGAGCGACTGAGACAGTTCACGCTGAAAACGCTTCCGGACGACTGCATCAAGGCGAGCTTTTATGACGTGATCGTCATCGGAGAAGCGATCCGTGAATTGGTCGCCAGGAAGGAACCGGCCGGACAAAAGATCACCAGTGACGCTCCAATAGTCGAAGCGAATCCCGAAATTCCATGGCTGGATTGGATCGGCATGCGTGATATGGTTACCCATCAGTACTTTCGTGCAGCACCCGAAGTAATCTGGCGAGATTATGAGATCGGCGAGTTTGAAAGATTGATCGCCTGCTGCGAAGCGTGGCTGAAGGATTCGCAACCCGCCTAAATCGGGCACCTATAGCTTCCTGCGAGTCGCCGACGAAGGTCCCAACCTCCCAACTGTGCGTGCGGAATTTTATGCATTAGGGATCAGGAATTCTCTGAGGAACTCGGGGCAACTTGCGCGCGGCGCCGACCGACTTTTTCAACGGTATCCAGAATATTCGTAACGTGAAGTGATACCGCTGATGTCAACGGCTTAAGCGCTCCAGAATTCTGGTCTGCGTCGGGCTCAGGGCTGTTCAGTTCTCTGCACTGTGTGCCTGACACAGCTTGTGTCAACGATTTGAAGAAGAAGGAGAGGACGAGGATTCCCAAGGGACGAAACGTCTGAATCTATAGCAGACAACCACCCGACTCGGAGGTTGTCATGGTGAAGTGTTTCGATCGGTTCCTGACAGTTCTGGCCGCCATTCCCGATCCGAGGCGGGCGGAGGGCAAACGGTTCGAGCAGCGCTACGTGCTGCTATTTTCGATCCTGGCGATCGTCACGGGAGCCAATTCGTACCGGGGCATTCGCACGTTTATCCAAGTGCATCGGCGACGGTTGAACAAAGCCTTCGGGCTGCGATGGAAGACGGCGCCCGCCCATACCTCGATCCGCACGATTCTGAGCGGCCTGGACGCGGCCAGCGTCGAACAGGTTTTTCGCGCGCACGCCGCCGACCTGAACGCCGCCAGCTTTTCGGCGGCTTCGGGCCGGCTTCTGGCGCTGGATGGCAAGGTTCTGAGAGGAAGTTTCGACAACTTCCATGACGGCAAAGCCAAGCAAATATTGAGCGCCTTTGCCGTTGAGACATCGCTCGTGCTGGCGCACATCGAGATCGACGAAAAATCCAACGAAATCCCGGCGGCGCAAAAACTGCTCGAAGAACTTGATGTTGCAGGCCATCTCGTCACGCTCGACGCAATGCACTGGTCGGGTAGAGGTGCCGGTTACCCGGCACCTCCCCCACAGATCCCACCGTGCGACTTTCCCGCAGTGGGCTCCTGTCGGAGGTCAAACGCGACCGTGGGTTTGGACGCCACCGATCCGTAGGCTCGCCGCTTCAGTGACATGCTGAATCGGGCACTGAGTCCAGAGCATGCGTCG